>JBMOKR010000001.1:0-4547 GCA_049324335.1 Patescibacteria group bacterium
TAAATATTCAAGGAAGTTGTCAGGCAGATGTCGAAAGACGGAGAAAATTTCTGGGTAAAACCGGGAAAGCGGGAAGTTACAAATGAAGAAAGCTTGGTTAAGGCCAAGAAGCAGATAGATAGAAAAGTCCAAGAAGTTCTCAGCGAAATTGATAGAGGCACATTCGACGCGCTCATAGACAAAAGGGGTCAGGAATATATGGATGACGCTTTCCCTTTTGTTGATTTTCAGGATCTGGAAAAATATAATGAAGGTGTCAGAGATGAGATAGCACAGCATATAGAGGTGTCCAACAAAAGGATAATTGTATATTTCGAAAAAAGAAAGGAACAAGTCATGAATCAGGAGAGGGATGAAAGTGTGGATATTTCTGGATCAAGAGAGGACTTGGAGGCAAAGGAAGCCCTTGAAGACGTGGTGGATTTTGCTAAGGAGCATCTCTCTCAAGTAGAAACAGGCTCTGATTGGAATGGATATGACAGGGAGGACAAACAAGAGATGCTTCGAGTCCTAGTGAAAAAATTCATCAAGGAATACGTGAAAGAATTTTATTTTGTCAAGTCGGGAACCCAGGAAGAGGCTGATAAAAAGATGGCAGATTTTGTGAATAGGGCAATTGAAGCCGTTTTTAAAAAATAAATATTTAGACTATGCCATACGAACAAGGCGATCCGAGAGCTAAAGCCCAAGAATCTCAAGAAGAGCTCTTTGCTAAGAAAGATTTTAATAAACTTTACAGATCGTTGCAGTCTGAGGTCCATCCGGATAAATTTAACCCCGAAAAACTTAAGAGCTTGGGATTTGATGAGGCCGGAATAGCTTTCTGGATTGCTGAGTCCAACGAGATTTCTATTCAGATAAATGTATTGAGAGATGATGGGGCGCTAACCTGGAAGGATAAACTTGAAAAATTGAAAGATTTGAAAGCGAATTTAGTGGCGGATTTTTTGGAAAGATTTGAAAAGGACAAGGAGGCAGTAGGAAAGAGGAGCAATCGTCCTGGGGAGGAAAGTGAGGCGAAGCCAAAAGGAGGTGAAGAGCAGGAACCGAGGCCAGATTCAGGACCAGAATCCGAACCGGATGCCGGAGGGAATCCAGAAGAAGAATCTGGAACAAAAGCCGAGAGTGGGGCGGGACCGGAAGGGGGTCCAAGAGAAGATGCTGGTCCAAAACCGGATCGGGAGCCAGAATCGGATGCTGGGGCGGGTCGTCAAGATGAAGAGAGGGGAGAGAGCGGGGACCGACTTAAGGATCTTGAAGAAAAAGTCAATCTAGCCAGGAGTCGTTATGCCAAGGCTGATTATAAGGCGACCAATTCCATTTCTCGGATTAAACAGGTATTGGGCAGATTTTCTAGTTCACAAAGCCAGGATTTCCCCGATGTCCAGACACTCTATCAAGAATATCGAAACAGTTTGAACGGAATTTTAGATTACAAGATTGAGAATCTGAAAAAGGCGGGACTAGGAGAGGCTGAATTGCGAGCGGAAATCTCCAACCTCACAAAATATTTCAATCAGGATGAAAGAAGGGCTCTATACGAGGCGCATACCCAAGCCAGATCGGAGGCAATTGCGGAAAAAGGAGGGTTTGCTGCCGGGGTTGTGGCTGATGTAGCCAAGGGGTATATGGACTGGCGAAAAAAACAGAAGTTCTGGGTCAATGCTTCTATCGGTTTGGCGATGTCAGCCGTTGGTCTAGGAATTGTGAATCGGGGGATTGGCGCCGCAGTAGGCGGAATCGGAGCCACCCATATGGCAGAGGCGGTTTATCGCAAAGGAAGTGAGAAATTGGGCCAGAGAAGGGAGAAGAAAAAGATGCAGAAAGTCGAAACGGCAGAGGACAAGCTGGAAGCTCTGAAGAAGATGCTTCAGGAAGACATTGAAAATTCCGACAAAAGGCTCAAGAATGAAAAAATGGCCAATAAGGTAGCTTTAGCGGTCGGAGCCGGGTATGGATTTTTGATTGGTTCAGGTACGATGGCTGAACTGACGAGGTCTGGGTTTGGTTGGGTGATGGAAACTGAAGCCGGAAAATGGGCCAAAGAAACGGCCAGAAGCGGGGCTGAATGGGCAATGGGAACCAGCGCTGGGCAATGGGTTAGTGAAAAAATAGGTTCGGAGCCGAGGATGTCCAGTCGGATTCCCCGAACGGAAAACGAAATGCCTGCTCAAGGGACACTGCCTCCTGAGTCTCCTGAAGAAAAGGCGGCTCTTAAATCCAGACAAGAAGAACTTTTGAAAAAAATGGCTCAAGCCCAAAGCGATGTGAAAAACGGAGTTCCGCTTCCACCTGAAGCGGGAACGGCAAGCGGGGGAGGGTCGGTGGAAATCTTGAAAGGCAGTAGCTTTGAAGGGTCGGTTTCTAAATATCTCCAAGAGCAAGGCTTGTCCAAGGCTGAGGCTGGGAAAATGGCTCATCGGATGGCTCTTCAATACGCCAAGGAACAGGGACTGGAAAAGGGAGCTTATTCCTTGGTTCATCCGGGAGACTCCATTCAAATCTCTCCGGACGGAAAGGGCGGGTACAAGATTTCGGGTTTTGAAAATAAGAGCGGAATAAAAGCTGGTTGGATGGAGCAAGCTAAGGTGAAGCCACAAGTTTCTCCGGAGGGTCTCCGGTCTACTCCAGAAGAAGTGAATGTTGCCGGAGCAGAGATGGCAGAAACGCAAAATTGGCTAAATGGCCAAGGGAAAGATATCGAGGAATTTTTGAAAGCCGAAAAAGAGCTAGCTCTTGCCAAGAGTCAGGTGAATCTAGCGTTGAATGAGAAAGACTTGGGAGGAAAAATTGAAACTTTGCAAGCTAGGATTGATTCGCAATTGGCGCACAACAAAGAATGGAATATCGACGATGACTCTGCTATCAAAGAACAACAGAGGGAATTGGCCAAACTCCAGTCGGAAATGGATAAGATAAAGAGATTTAAGGAGCTTAAGTTTATCCATGATGGCAAACTTGTTTCATTTGGCTCAAAAACTTTTCGCTATTTTTTTGATCAAACAGGAATAGGAAGCTATCGGGATTTGGCTAAATATGACGCTAATGAGTTCCTCTCTCAAAATCCCAAATCCGGCTTAGCCAGAATGCTTCGAGGGATGAATGGAATCTGGAAGGATAATCCAATTCGGCCACTTCCCGGAGAGAATCTCAGAACTTTCTCATCGCGAGTCATGGCTACTGTTGTGATGCTTAAGAAAAACGGATCTATTTAATAAAATTAATCAGATAAATTAAAAAAATGGATAATCAAACTACCGGACAGATAAATTTTGACGACGCGCAAAAAAAGCTTATTGAAGAACTGGGACTTTCCGAGCTCCCCATAGAAAAACAGGCTGAGCTTTTGGAGAAGATGAGCGAGGCGGTTCTTAAACGGATTTTTGTGGAAACTCTGGAAAAGTTAAATGAAGAAGACAAGAAATCCTACGCCGAGATGGTTGAAAGACAAGATTCTCCCGAAGAAGTGGATGTTTTTCTCAAGGAAAAAATTCCTAATTATGAAGGATTTGTCCAGGGAATTATCAATGAGTTCAAGGAGGCAATGAAGAAAGAGGTCTAAAGAACTAATAACTAATAACTGAAAAGAATTATGGTTGACGAAATCAAATCAAATTTAGAGCCAATCGAACCTTCCGATTTAAATCTTGAGGATAAGTTTCAGGGAGGAGATGAATCTGTAAGTCCTTCTTCGCCAGAAGAGGCTTCTAAATTGCCCTCTTCTCAAGAAGATGTTCCCGAAGCTGTTCCTGAAGTGGCTCCGGAAAAATTTTCGGAAAAAAAGGAAGACGCAGGAGAGAAAGAAAGCTTCTATCGGAAGATTCTTTCTGGGGCCAAAAAGAGCGCGAATAGCGATGATTCTGCGGATGAGGTGACGGACGATGATTTGGAAGTGGTGAAAAAGGAAAAGGAAGTGGAAAACAAGATTCAGGCGCTTTTGGGCATAGTTGAAGCCAGGGGCGTGGTCTATGCTGTCAAAGTGGCCAAGAAGCTGGAAGATAATTATGTTTTGGATGAATTGCATGACCGGATGCTTTCTGAGAAATTTCACGCTGCCTTGGTAGCCAAAGGATTCATAAAAGACATATAAGATAAATGCTTAATTTCTAATTTCTAATTTCTGAATAAAATTCAGAATAGAAGCTAGGGACATTTCATTGTGGAATTCAATTATTTCTTGATTCCCGTCTTGGTTGTTTCTGGAGTTGCGACTCTTCTTAGCGGAGCCTGGCTCATCGCCAGGAGCTTTTTGGTTTTTCGGGGCCAACTGAATAGGTCGCTTAATATGGATTTGGAAATTATCCGAGTGACCAAGCCTCCAATAAATCCAGAAAGGGAAGGGAAAAAATCCAATGAACAGTGGCGAGAAGAGATTGGAGCTATGGAGCAACTGCTTTCCGCGCTCAATTCCCTTCGCGAAAAGAGAGGTTTTATGTATAAGTTTCTTTATGACGAACCAGCCATCTCTTTTGAGATTGCCAATTCGTCTCATAGCGAGGAAATAATCTTTTTTGTGGCTTTTCCCAAAAAATCGCGAGAGGTGATAG
>JBMOKR010000002.1:0-4444 GCA_049324335.1 Patescibacteria group bacterium
AGGAAAAAATGATCAGCAAACTAGCTAAAATTTGGGCCAAAATCAAGGGAAATCAGCGCTACGCTTGGGCGTTTCTGGTCCTTTTGGCTGTGTTTTTCATAAATCAAAGCAATCCTTCAGAAGTCATCACTTCTGAAATATGCCAGGAAGAAAATTGCAAAAAATCAATTTTGGAAGCAAATCTGACAGATAATAGCCCGCGATATTTTGTTAATGATCTATTCAATTCTAGGGAGGGTGATTTTTACAGGATAATTTTTCATCTAAGTTCCAATCAAAAAACCAGCCTCTCCGTTTTCGCTACCAATCCATTGGATCAGGATAAAAAATTAAAAGATCTGGAAATCGATGGGGAGCTGACCCAGGAAGTGATTTTTTCTTCAGACGGAAGCTATACAGACCTGTCATTCCAAAAAAATGATCCCCGAGACGGGGCAGATATCTCCGTCGGGCAAATTTCCATTTCTAAAATGAATATCACCAGCGAAAAAGAAATTGCTGAACTGGTGCCAACGATAATAGGGGACGCCGACAGAGAAATCGAGGACCAGAAACAGCTGGAAGATAAACATTCTTTTCCTCAGCTTAAATCTCCAGATATCATTTTCGGACAAGTATTTTGGCCAGAAATGGACTATATCACTAAGATAAGCTTAGATTTGGATGTCGTAAAGCAAGGCAATAATGGAGGGAAAAAATATGCTTTGGAACTCCGAGAGGTCGAGTATGAAAGCGCTGATGTTCCAGAGATAAAAAGTTCACCTTTAGCAATCATCAAATTCTCCTTTGACGATCTCGAGAAATACCGCCAGGAAAACGGGAAGTTCATCTTTCCTCTTGTAGCAAAATTGGAACAAGGAAAACCCTACTTTATCGGCATCAATAATGACCGGGCGGATATTAGTGAATTCAATCACTTAATACCTAAGGGCTCTTCAGAGAAATCTGCCTACCCAAAAGGCACTCTGGCTGTCAAATTCAACAAGAATTCCTATTCTGTTCCAGGAAGCCTCTATTTCAAGACATACGGATTTAAGGTAAGGGAATACAACGGCATTTCAATCTTACCTGGAGCTATCATTGAGGATAGGGGAAAGGGACAGATATTTTACTCTTATCAAAACCAAGAGAATGACTATGAGTTGCTTAATATCAATTCTTACTTGGGAAATATAGGTTTTAACGACGAGAAAAGCGCCATTACCGGAGAAATCGACCCTAGCGCCGTAGACACTCCTTATTTCACCTACAAATTCGAAACCATATATCCAGTTAAGAACTGGTCTATTTCAGGCATCCAAGGAGACATCCTGTGGAACAAGATTAGACTTTCTTATTCTTACGACCAAAAAGAATGGAACGATATTCCTTCCCAAATATCGCAAGCTAAAGAAAATCAAGGTTATCAAATATTCGACTACTTAATGAAGGAAAAAGGAGTTGATAAAAAAACAGTTTATCTAAAAATCGATCCAGAAAAGGATAAACTTCCTGAGCAAACCTCATTCGGCATCAAAAATCTCCGCTTTCAAGCCGAACTCCTAAAGAAAAATTGATGCTGTCTTTCATCAAAAAAAATAAGTTCTTTCTTTTGGGAATATTGGTCCTTATTTTTGTCGTGATTATAAACGCTTTCCCTCGGGGATATGTTTTGGTCGGAGGAGACACTACTCAGTTCATTGAGGCTTCCAGCAACCTGAAAAGGCTCTTCTTCGAATGGAACTCGATCGCCATCATCTTTTATTCCTTCTTTTTTCTCTTAGATAAAATGGGAATCAGCAACACCAACCAGCTCTCATTTTATCTGGGAATTTTCGTCCTTGGATCCTATCTGTCTTTCTATTTATTTTTAAAACTGCTCTTTAATCGAACTAATAGCTTAGTTAAAACAATCTTGTCCCTTATTTATAGCCTTAACCTCTACACCCTCTATATCTTTACTTATGCTTGGGGATATTCCCATTACCAATCCCTGTATATTTTTATTCCCTTACTAATAGGACTCTTCGTAAAATTTTTCCAAGAAAAGAAATTCTTAACAGGAGCGCTTTTTGTATTAGCTCTCTTCTTATCCTCCTCCGGATTTGGAAATCCAGCTTTTTTCTTGTCTCTCGGGATAGTGCTATTTTTGACAATCGTAGTGTTGGTATTTTTAAAAATCATAACGATTGACAGACGCTTCTGGAAAGCCATAATTTTTCTAGCCTCCTCATCTCTTCTCGTAAATATGTATTGGATGCTCCCGATCATTCCTCAAATGGGAAAGGGGGTAAGCAGCCTATTCTCAGGAAATGCGATTGATTTTAATTGGTGGCTGAGACATTCTGCCAATCCCATAGTTGATACGCTGAGACTTTCCCAAGGAAACAGCTGGTACTTTCCCAATAACTTCCCTTATAAGGAAATTGTCTGGACAAAGAATTTTTTTCTATTCCTAACCATTCTCCCATCCCTAGTTCTTGGATTTTTCTTTTTTTATTTCAAAAGACTCGAGATGAAAGAAAGGAATATGTTTATAGCATTTATCATTCTCCTTCTGGTGCTTATCATGCTAATAGCCAAGGTCAGCGCTCCTTTTGAAATCATAAACCACTTTTTTTATAACATCTGGGGCATGAATACCCTAAGAGGCTACGAGAAGTTTGCCATTTTTTCTCCATTTCTTTTCACCATAATCCTCCTTCCATTTTTCCGATATCTTTATGAGAGCAAGCTTAGAAAAACTTTCTTTTTAGCTTCTCTTCTGATTTTATCCACTGCTCTCCCTTTTTTCATAGGAGGAATACAAACCAAGTTGTGTGCCCGATTCTATGCCAATAAAACTGAGAAAAAGGACTACCTGAAATCAGACTTCAGCTTCCTAGTCAAAATTCCTGAGGAATACTATGGAATCAGAAAACTGGTTAACACTGATTCTTCCGAAAGATTTTTCATAGCGCCATTGCCTTATGGCAGTCCTGAGGGCGCCGGATGGACCACTTATCCCAAATGGAAGCTCACCGGAGCTGATATAACCTCCTGGCTATACAATCCCAGCCTCATTAGTCCCTATGACAAAAGCTTTGACGGTAAATATGCGGCCAGGATCTTTGAAGATTATGATTCAATCTCTCCGACTTGGCTTCCCAAACTCCTGGGAATGATGAACGCCAAATACATCCTCTACCACCTAGACGCCCCGGAAGAATCCGTCACAAGGAGCCTTTCCAAGATGCGGACGCTCGAAAAAGAAGGCCTCGTCAGAAATCTGGAAGAAAACGATTACTTCATCCTCTACGAAATAGACCCGAAATACCGCCTGCCATATCTCAGCTACCAAAAGGAAAGTCCCGATTGGAGAAATGATCCGATTTGGATCGACAGGAACGCCGAAAAGATTATCGCATCATCCCAGGAAGCGCCAATGCGTGAAATCAATCCCAAAAAATTCGAAATTGATTTCGAAGTTTCGGAATTTTCCAATAATCTGGTCCTCGCGGAAAAATTCAACCCTCTTTGGAAGGCCTACTCCGTGGACGCTTCCGGAAAAGAAACTGAAATCAAAGAGCATTTTCTCGCTCGCGGATACGCCAACGGTTGGAAGATTGAAAATCCGGAAGGGATAGAAAAGATCATCATCGAATATTATCCCATCCGCCTCATGTGGTGGGGGATTTGGATCAGTTCCGCGACCGTTTTGTTTTTGCTCGCGTATCTGATAAAGTATTATTATAATATATGTCATCCTCGACCTGATCGGGGATTCATTCATTAAACCAAAATCCTACACTGGATTCCCGCCTTCGCGGGAATGACAAATGGAACATTATGAAATTACTTACACGCTTACGTAAATATTTACTTACCCGAAGAGCCCTCAATCTTCTGATTTTCGCCCTAGCGCTCGCTATGGGAATATATTTCGATTGGAAAGTGATGGAAATCCTGATTTTTCTCATCTTCATCGGCATTATTCTTCATCCCGTTTCCAGTCGTCTTTTGGCCATTCCGGCTCTCTTTTTCCTCGTTCTCACGCCAATCTTCCTCATCTTCAAAAAAGACCCGGTGGCCGAGCAAATGGCCATCTACGCCTATTATTTCCTCATTATGGCCGTCATTATGGGTATTTATGAAGTGAGAAAGGAAAAATCGAGCTAAAGCTCGATTTTTCTGAAATACTCGATAGTTTTTACCAGTCCCTCTTCCAGAGGGATTTTTGGTTCCCAATCCAGTTTTTCTTTGGCTAAAGCAATCTCGGGCTTCCTCTGTCTGGGATCGTCCTGGGGAAGATCTTTGTAGATTATTTTGCTAGTGGTTTCCGGAATCATCTCCAGAACTTTCTCTGCCAGCTCTTTGATAGTAAACTCCCGAGGATTACCTAGATTCACCGGACCGATGAAATTCTTTTCATTATTCATCATCCGGACCATCCCTTCAATTAGGTCGTCCACGTATTGGAAGCTTC
>JBMOKR010000003.1:0-4198 GCA_049324335.1 Patescibacteria group bacterium
GGGCGTTTTATTGTAGATAGCTTTAGCGGTTTTTCCTTTCTCGAAATCCGGTTCCGGCCGGAATTAGGCGTCCGATAATGACATTCTCCTTGAGTCCGCGAAGCCGATCTTCCTTTCCGCAAACTGCGGCGTTGATAAGGACTCGAGCCGTTTCCTGGAAGGAGGCCGCCGAAAGGAAGCTTTCGGTCGAAAGCGCCACCCGAGTAATCCCCATAATCATCCTCTCTCCCTTGGCCTGTTTCTTGCCATCTTTCTTAAGCTCTTTATTAATATCGTTGAATTCATCCATCTCAATCACATCATCTGCTAAGAAAGAACTGTCTCCCTCGTCCAAAATCCGCATCCGAGAGAACATCTGTCGGATAATTATTTCGACGTGCTTGTCATTGATACCTTCCCCTTGAGCCGCGTAAATCTCCTGGATTTCTCGGGTAATATAACGTCTCACCGCCTCCCAGCCCATCGTCTTGTAGAGGCTCTTGAGATCAATATGTCCTTCATTGAGCTGAGTACCCTTGCCTATCAGATCTCCTTTTTTGACCTTAATAGTGCTTCCTCCAGAAACCACATAATCCTTTTCCGTCTTCTTGTCTTGGGATTCTATCTTAATGACAATGTTCTTTTCTTGATTTTCGATCTCCTTAACTTGTCCATCAAATTCAGTGATCACCGATTCTCCCTTAGGAGGACGAGCTTCAAAAATTTCAATGACCCGAGGAAGACCCTGGGTAATGTCTGATCCGGCCACTCCTCCAATATGGAAAGTCCGCATAGTCAACTGAGTTCCGGGTTCTCCGATAGCTTGCGCCGCCACAATTCCGACCGCCTGTCCGATTTCAACCAAATTACCCCGACCCAAGTCGAGTCCATAACATTTGCGACAAAGTCCTCGAGAAGTCTTGCAGGACACGACACTTCTGATTTTTATCTTTTCCACATTGGCTTTTTCAATCAGATCGCCTTGCTCCTTATTGACCATCTCTCCGGTTTTTACCAATACTTCTCCGCTTTTAGGATCAACAACATCTTCCAAAACGAATCTGCCGGTTATTCTGGCAGAGAAGCTCTGTCCAATCCGGTCAGAGTCCTCTTTATAAATATAGGAGCCTTCCTTGTCCTTACAATCTTCTTCGGTAATGATAAGATCCTGAGAAACATCGACAAGCCTCCGAGTAAGATATCCAGCGGTGGCGGTTCTAAGAGCTGTGTCAGCCATACCCTTACGCGCGCCGTGAGTCGAAATGAAATATTCCAAAACATTAAGTCCTTCCTTGAAACAACTCTTGACCGGCAGTTCAATCGTCTCTCCAGTCGGTCCGGCCATAAGACCTTTCATTCCCGCCATCTGAACAACGACTGATTCGCTACCCCGAGCTTTGGAATAAACCATCGAGTAGACTGAGCCTTCCTTGTCGATTGACCCCCTCACAGCGTCAGCAATCTTGTTTTTAGCCTCATTCCAAATTTCGATAACCCGAGACTTTCTTTCTTCCTGAGTCAGAAGTCCCATATTATACTGCCCCTTGGCTGTTTCCACTTCCTTTTCCGCGCCAGACATAATTTCTACCTTCTCTTTTGGAATATTAAGATCATCCATTCCCCAACTGATGCCAGATTTGGTTACCGCGTTGAATCCGAGATCTTTGATTCGATCAACAAAGCGAGAAGTCTCCAAGACTCCTATCTTAGCCAGAACTCTCCCCACTAAAGCTTTCAGCTCCTTCTTAGTAAACTCTTCATTCACGAATTCCATACCGCTTGGCATAATGGAATTTAGCTTAATTCTTCCGACAGTTGTCTCTAGCATCTTTCCTTCGTGCAAGACCTTTACTTTGGAATGAATATCGATGTGTCCCAATTCATAAGCTAAAACAGCTTCATCAAAAGAAGAAAATGACTTTCCTTCGCCTTTCGACCCAGAAACAATGTGCGTCAGATAATAGCATCCCAAAACCATATCCAAGGTTGGAATAGTAATCGGGTCTCCGGAAGCCGGCTTCAGGAGATTCTGGGAAGACAGCATCAGATTTTCACTTTCCCATCTAGCCTTGTCAGTAAGCGGAACATGAACCGCCATTTGGTCTCCGTCGAAGTCAGCATTGAAAGCGCTACATACCATCGGATGAACCTGGATGGCCTTTCCTTCGATAAGAATGGGATGGAAGGCCTGAATGGAAAGACGATGAAGGGTCGGAGCCCGATTGAGAAGCACGTAATGATGCGAGATGATCTCGTCCAATATCTCATAAGCTTCTTCGGCTTCTCCATCCACCATTTTTCCAGCTGTTCGGACATTGTAGGCCAGCTCTTTTTCAATAAGCTTATTAATAATAAAAGGCTTGAAAAGTTCGAGTGCCATTTTTTTCGGCAAACCGCACTGATTGAGTTTGAGCTTTGGACCGACTACAATCACGCTTCGTCCGGAATAGTCGACTCGCTTTCCCAAAAGATTCTGCCGGAAGCGTCCTTGTTTTCCCTTAAGAGTGTCAGCTAGAGATCTAAGCGCTCTCCTTTGTCCAGTCGAGGCGGCCACGCTCACTTGCGATCTTCTTGCGCTATTGTCAAAAAGAGCATCAACTGCTTCCTGAAGCATCCGCTTCTCATTCCGAGTAATCACCTCCGGCGCTCCAATTTCAATAAGCTTCCTAAGCCGATTATTTCGATTGATGATTCGACGATACAAATCGTTCAGATCGGATGTAGCAAAACGCCCTCCGTCCAGAGCCACCATCGGACGAAGGTCAGGGGGAATAACAGGAATAACGGTTGGCAACATCCATTCCAGATGGAGTCCTGCCCTTTCAAACCCTTGGAGAAGCTTGACTCTCTTGAGTAGTTTCTTCTTATCCGCTGTTTCATCTCCGGCTTCAATTTCTTTCTTGATTCCAGCTATTTCTTCCTTGATATTCATCTCCGAAAGAATCTTCCGAACCGCTTCCGCTCCAATTCCAGCCACAAAAACCTGCCCGAATCGCGAAGAAAGATTAAAATATTCAATCTCCGAAATGGTCTGCATCTTTCTGAGGCTTTTCAATTCCTCCTTAGCGCTCCGATAGATATTCTTCAGTTCCTCAGCTTTGTCTTTTGCCTCTTCGGTTCCGCTTGAAAAATTCTGATTGATTTCTTTCTGCTTCAGCTTGAATTCTTGCTCCAACTGGCTCATAGCCTTCTCGCGTTCCGTTTCATCTACATCCAGGACGATATAGCTGGAGAAATAAATCACTCTTTCCAATTCTTGAACTCCGATTCCAAGGGCCAGACCAATCTTTGACGGAACGCCCCGCAAAAACCAAATATGAGAAACTGGGACAGATAATTTGATATGCCCCATCCTTTCCCGCCGAACAATCGCCCGAGTCACTTCCACTCCGCACTTGTCGCAGACTATTCCCTTATAGCGAATGCGCTTATATTTTCCGCAATAACATTCCCAGTCTTTGGAAGGACCGAAAATCTTTTCGCAAAAAAGACCATCCTTCTCATAACGTTGGGTTCGATAGTTGATAGTTTCCGGTTTAGTCACTTCTCCATTTGACCATTCCAGAATGTTTTCCGGACTGGCCAATCTGAGCTTCACACTATCGAAATCACTCACTTTTGTTATAGATTCCATAGAAGTAAATTTTAGTAAAAAATTTAAAGTTTGCTTAATTATTCTTCAGTCTCTTCTTTGGACTCTTCCTTGACTTCGATCGTGTCCTCTAGCACCGCTTCGCTGACAGTCTCGGGTGAAAATTCCTCTTCCTCATCTTCATCCTGGTTTTTGCGCGAACCCTTAAGTTCCACATCCAAACACAACCCCTTGAGCTCATTCACCAAAACATGGAAAGAGGCTGGGAGATTAGGACTCTTGATGCTTTCTCCCTTAATGATAGATTCGTAAGCCTTCGATCTTCCCATCACGTCGTCCGATTTGATGGTAAGCATTTCCTGAAGAGTATAAGCTGCGCCATAACCTTCCAGCGCCCAAACTTCCATTTCTCCGAAGCGCTGACCTCCGAACTGGGCCTTTCCTCCAAGAGGTTGCTGAGTAATCAGAGAATAGGGTCCGATGGAACGCATATGGATCTTATCATCTACCAAATGATGCAGTTTCATAACATACATCACCCCAACGGTCGACTTCTTATCGAAATATTCTCCTGACCGTCCATTAACTAGCCTTATTTTACCGTCTTCAGGCAAATCAGCCACCTTA
>JBMOKR010000004.1:0-4135 GCA_049324335.1 Patescibacteria group bacterium
AACATTTTTTTTATTATTACTGATAACTGTCCCTTTTGGTGTAGGGGTAAAATTATAGCGAATCAGGTTCACGTGGAGCAAATAAGCTTTTCCGATGGATTTAAGAAATTCTGAAAGTTGCCCCGCGTCCCGAGCCGAATCATTGAATCCGGAAAGTAGGATATATTCGATAAAAACCTTCCTCTTATGTTTAGCCAAATATTCCCTGAGCGTTTTCCTGATAGACTCTAGGTTAAATTTCTGACTAATTGGCATAATTCTATCCCGCTTACCCTGATCAGCACTGTGAAGAGAAAGAGCTAGATTTATCTGAGGGAACTTTTCAGCAAATTCGATCCATTTGTCCATCACTCCTGAAGTTGAAACAGAAATCGACCGACTCCCGAAACCAAAAAGTTCTGGATCTGTTAAATCTTCGAGGCTCTTCGCCACTTCTTTAAAGTTCAAAAATGGCTCCCCCATTCCCATATAAACAATATTCCCCAAAGCGCCTTCTATCTTATTGACCCTGAGATAATTTTTCCAAAAAAGAACCTGAGATTCGATTTCTTCTGCCACAAGATTTCGCTTGAAGCCTCCCTTACCCGTAGCGCAAAAAGCGCAACCAAGGAGACAGCCGACCTGGCAAGAAACACAAGCTGACCAGAGTCCGGGTTTGGGAGAAAGAAGCACAGTCTCAATCAGATTTCCGCCTTTCATTTCCAGAAGAGCTTTTATGGATTTTTTGTCTCTGGAAACCAAGACTTTCCCCACTTTCATCGGAAAAATTTCAACTTCTTTCCCTAGTTTTTCCCGGAGATTCTGGGAAAGGGTGGAAATATCCCCGAAATCCAAAACGCCGTCCTCGTAGACGGCTTTTAGAATCTGCTTCAAGCGGAACTTCGGCTCGCCCAGCTCTATCAATTTTTCTCCTAGCTTCTTTCTGTCCAAAATATTCTTATAAAAAATCTGCAACATTTTTGCGATAAAATTCGGCATTGGAAAATCTGTCTGAAACGAGCTGTTTCTTCTAAAAATCTTCTTTGGATGCCGTCTGCAGGAGAAGATTTTTGACTAAGAAACAGCTCGTTGAGTTATTTTCCAATCAGAAATTTTATCGCAAAAAATACCTACTCCTCCTCCCTATCCTCTTCCAAATCCATCGGCTGACCACAACAGACCAGTTGCCCCGCTCCGGATTCCAAAACCTTGACCGTATTTCCACAGACACTACAATGATAAATTTGCCCTTCTTCAGTCATCTTTTTGTTTTAATGTTTATTTACCCCTAGATTATAGCAACCTTGAATTTTTAATCAAGCCGTGGTATGGTCTATGAGTAATATGCGCCCGTATCCGTCCAAGGTGGACAAGGCTCAAAAATATAAGGCTTCCTTAGCTCAATGGATAGAGCGTCTGACTTCGGATCAGAAGGTTGGGGGTTCGAGTCCCTCAGGGAGCACAATTTTTAAAATTATGCCCAATTCCCTGCCCGCCAGCGCCTTCGGCGCAGCCGATGGCAGGCGGGGAGCCCTGTCGAGCGCACAAAAAAATCCTCCCAAGAGGATTTTTATTCTATCATCTCTCTAAGCGACATTATTTCGTTAGCCCGAAAATATCCCGTGCCTGCAAGAGATTATTGTCCGATATCCTTCTTCGCCTATTTTCCATTTCTAGCAAAACCCGCTGGTATTTTTTTTCATCTAAAAGTACTCCTTGACCAGTCTCTTTTCGATAGGCCTCTTTTCTCTCCTGACTCCATTCATATCTAAAAATCCAAAAATACCAAAGCGAAAAAGTAAGCAGGGCGACCGCCACCCAAACTGAAATGAAGATCCAGCTATTATACCTCACCCAAAAATCAGCTATTCTGCCAAAAATCTTTTTCCAATTATCTTTTTGACTGCCAAATCCTAAATTCATTCCTTATAAACTAACAACTTAATGACTGTTTTTAATTGTTCTTCTTTTGGAGGTTCTTCGTTCCCGACTGGAGGAGCAAAGACCGATTTGTCCTCTGCTTCTTTCTCCTTTTCAATCTTCTCCATAGAAAAAGCCGCGATATTAGAGTAATATTCGGAATTTTCCAGCCTTTCAATATAGTTTACTGATCCGGGAAAATTGCCCAGGAGGGTTATTTCAAAAATTATGACGTTTTCCAAAACAACAGTCGAGAGAATATCTCTTCCCTCAGATTCAGCCTCACCTGAAGCCTTCTTACTCTTTTCGTTCTTTAACAAAGATGCATCTTCGGGAACCTTTATGCTCACCGCTTGACCCGTTGCCCGCCCAAGATCTTCTAAAAATTTTATGAATTCCACCTCTTGGTCTTTTCTGATAAGCTTACCCAGCCTTTTTTCATTAGCGCGGAAATTCTGGGATTTCTCCTCCATTTCTCCCAAGCCAGAAAGACGCTTCTCTAGAACCTGCTTCTCTATAAGACTTCTCTCCACTTCATCTGCCCTGTCCCTTATTTTTAAGGCCTCCGGCCAGAGAAAAAACCACACCAAAGAAGCTCCTCCCGCCAGGTATAGAAACGTTAAAATCCAAACTTTATTTTTTCTCAAAAAATCAATCATTGTTTTTTTATACATTTTTCATCCAGGAGAAACTCCATCTGAAAATTGACATTGTCCCGGGAGACTAGGCTGGATAAGGGAAGTTTCACATTTTTGAAGCAAGCTTCTTTTTCTAGAGTTTCTTTGAAAAACACGAGTATTTCTCGATTCGCCGAAGATCCAGAAAGAATGATCTTGAAATTCTTGCTTGCTAGTCCGTTTAAGGTGATTTCTTGAGGAATCAGCCTGTTCAGTTTCCCCAATAGAATGCTCCAGTTAAGACTCTCCTTTTGAATCTTTTCCAGTCCGGACAAGGAATTATTGGCCACCCGGAATTCTTCATCAAGACTTTTTATCCTGGAAAAATCTCCCTTTCGTCCATCAAAATCCATCTCTCTACGAGCTAAAGAAAGGTTAATATCCACAATTTTTTGGAAGCTAAAAATTGAGGCCCAGACAAAAATCAAAATAACAGCTAGCTCAATTCCCAAAATAAGCA
Source organism: Patescibacteria group bacterium (assembly GCA_049324335.1). GTDB lineage: Bacteria > Patescibacteriota > Minisyncoccia > Moranbacterales > UBA2206 > JBMOKR01. Next base: position 3,037 of record JBMOKR010000004.1, read on the forward strand.
CGAACCGAAAAGAACGAGCCTTCTCGATTTCCAACTTCTTATATTCTGGGATAAGATTAAGTCTGATTTCCATCTTCTAAGCTACGGATTGCCAAGCCTACGACTGTAGCATATCCAGTAGATTCTTCTTTGCTTATAGGCGGAAGATTTCCGCTAAAATTAAGATTTAACCAGGGATCGCCTTCTTCAAAATCTTTGTCAATCTTTTTGGCTAAATACGGCACCATCCCCTTAAGATTAGCCCCTCCCCCGCAGAGGATGACTCGCGTTATATTCTTATTCCCTTTATCCATATTGGAATAAAAATCGATGGTTTTTTCTATTTCCCCTATCAGGAAATCCAACGAGGGCCCGACAGCCTTGAAAACTACATCATCGCCATCTGGCCCGGAAAGTCCCTGAGTTATTTTCAATCTCTCCGCTTCCTTAAGAGAAATATTCAAATACTTAGAGATTGCGTCAGTCAGATTTTCTGAAGAAAATGGAATGCTTGAGGTGAAAAAGGGAATATTGCCTTCCGTAATAATGAAACTAGTCCTCTTGGCTCCCAAATCGACAATCAAAGAAACCTCCTCCAAAGAAACATCCTTTTTGATAAGACCTCTGGCCGTGGCAACCGACTCAAGTTCAAGCGCCTGAACATCTAAGCCCGCCGAACTGAAAACTCCCATCCATTCATCCACCACTTCCTTGGCAACTGCTACGGTCAGAACGTCTTTTTTGGAATTCTCCTTATTCTCTGCTAGCGGTTTATCTATAAACTGCCAATCGAAATAGACCTGGTCAACAGACAACGGAATGCTCGCCTCAATCTCCCATTTTACCGCCTCTCCAGCTTCTTCCTCTTTGATGTCCGGTATAGAGATGATCCGCAAAAAAGCCTTAGATTCAGGGAGTGAGCAGACGGCCTTTCGAGTATTTATCCTCTTGGGCCGAGCGCTACGGACAGCTTTTTTTATCGCCTCTGCCACCAAGTCTTTCCTGACAATTACTCCATTTTCTATGGCCCCTTGCGGAATCGCCTCTTCAAAAAAGCTTCTGATTCGATGTTCATCGCCAAGCTTTTCGATTTCTAACACCTTGACGGAAATATCACTTA
>JBMOKR010000005.1:0-2590 GCA_049324335.1 Patescibacteria group bacterium
CTAAGGACGATTCCTTCTTGAAATTGGAAGACGTCGCTTCTAACCAAGGCTTGTTTAGAAATCTGGTGGCTATGCCGGATGTCTGTTCTAAGCCAGGAAGAAAAAACGCTTCCGGAACGACCATTGTGAGTGATGAATATATCTTTCCCCAGGTCAACGATTCCGATCCCAACTGTGGCATGCGTCTTGTTAAGACTAATCTTTTTGATTCGGATTTGACGCCGGAAGACATAGACAGGCTTTTTAAGGAGCTTTCACAAGCCGTTCCTACCAAAAAATTTATCGGAACCAAAGTTCCTTTCGGGGTAGTCGTGGATATCTGTCGGAAAGGCACTCAAGCCATCATTGAACACCTTGGAATCAAGACGAAGAGCGAGCTGGAGAATACTCAAAACCGAGGCAATTTTTTCGGGAAAGATATGGATCGGCAGGATGTTTTTGATGTGATTCCGAGACTTTTTCTGTTTTTTGCCAAGTTTCGTCTGGGTATTTTGGGAGCGGCCGGAAATCATTTCTTGGACCTTATGAAAGTCGATGAGGTCATCGATCCCGAGATAGCTAAAAAATTAGGGATTGAAAAAGGCCAATATCTTTTTATGATCCATACTGGCTCTGGAATTTTGGGGCAATATACGATGTATACGCATACGGCCAAGAAACGGGAGCATCTGTCTCAAGCTGTCATGGTGGCTTTGGGAAAACTCACTTTCAGTTCAAAGAAAAAGAAAACTTACAAAGCCATGCAGGAAAAAATCAGGAAGCATATGTCCGGAGACGAGACGCTTCTCGCCTACCGAGGAAATGGTGAAGACGGAAAACTCTATATGGACGCTCGGGCGGCGGCTTCTAATTTCGGAACGGCTAACAGGGCGGTAATCACCCATAATATTTCAGAATCAATCAAAAAAGTTTTGGGTCGTGATCCGGAAATGGAGCTTCTGTATGATATGCCCCATATTTCTATTTCCGAGGAAGAGCATTTCGGCAAGAAGGTCTTTGTCCATAGGAGCAATACTTCTCGGGCGTTTGGTCCGGAGAAGATGAAAAGTCATCCTGTCTTCAAAGAAACTGGAGAGCCGGTTTTCATCCCCTCTTCAATGGCAACTGATGCCTACGTCTGCGTCGGGACAGATGAAAATCAAGACAGCTTCTTTTCTGCTCCTCATGGAACTGGGAAAGGAACGAATGCGAATGAGAAGAATATTTCCAATAAGGATGAGCTGTTTGCCAAGATGGAAGAAAAAAATATCCAGCTTTACAATGCTCAGTCTCAAATTGTCATAAACCAAGATTCCGCGAGGTATAAGAGTATCGATGAGGTGATTGAAGGGATTGAGGCGAATAAGATTGCCAAAACTGTAGCCAAGATGAGGCCGGTGGCGGTGATAATGTACTAAGGGGCTACGAATTACGAATTTGTACTAATATACGAATCAATATCGCTAGCTTTCGAGTATTTCAGACCCTTTGTTTTAAATTAGTATATGCGTATAGATTAGTAATTAGTAGAGAGGGATTATGAAGATTATTACAATTTCTGGAGTTGATGGCTCCGGGAAATCAACCCAAATAAAAATGCTAACTGAGCATCTAAGAGGTCAGGGGCTTAAGGTTTTTTACTTTCATGCGGTTGAGTTTTCGCTAGCTCGAAAAATAGCCAATCTTAGAAAATATTGCTTGGAAGGTGTAAAATTCAAGATAAAAAAGAAGAGAAAAGTATTACTTCAGCTAATGCCTTTCAAATAGCTCTTCGAAAAGTTTTCCTCCGAATTGATATTTGGAGATTTAGGAATTTATTAGTAAGGCTGGAAAAACAAGGCTATGATTATGTCTTGTCGGACCGTTATTTCTATGATTCGATGGTGAATATTGGGTACTTGGAAAAGAAAGATTTCAGCGAAGGACTGGCGATTTCATTGAGGCCCGATCGATCGTTTTATCTTTCAGTTTTGCCGGAAACTATCATGACCCGCGAAAGGGTTCCTGATCAAGGGTTGGACTATCTCATCGAAAAACAGAAGATATTTCAGAGTAAACTGAAGGAATGGGATATGCTTGAGATAGATGGAAATGGGAGCGTGGAAGAAGTGTTTGATGAAATAGTCGAAAGTCTTTAAAGTCCATAAGGTCCTTAAAGCTGAACATAGTACTGAGTCATTCCAGACTTTATAGACTTTAGACTTTATGGACTAAGGCACTTTAACGAATCAGGAATTTTTTTAATAAGGTTAAACGACGGTAAGTATATGCGAAATAAAAGTTTAGTCGAATCCGTCTTTTGGGTCACTGTTTCGGAAATTCTTTTCAATCTGTCAGGTTATGTTATCCATAGTGTATCGGGGCGTATCTTGGGTCCGGCTGATTACGGACGCTATAGCTTGGTCGTGACTCTCACGACCATGGTGATCGTCCTTATCGGGAACGGGATTCCGACGGCTATGAGCAAATATTTAAGCGAGGTTTTTGAAAAGAGGCCGGGAATGGTTCCTGTCATCAAGAAAAAGGCTCTCCGCATCCAGGCCATCCTCATAATCGGAGTAACAGCGGTCTTCTTTCTGCTTTCTCCCGTCATCGCCAAGATTTTGGGTGA
>JBMOKR010000005.1:2600-4073 GCA_049324335.1 Patescibacteria group bacterium
CCGACGCTCACTCCTCTTTTCCAACTTTCGACCCTCATAATTCCATCCTTTGCGGCGGCTTCTTTCTACTTCTACTACTTCACCGGACTTCACGAATTCAATATCCAATCGGTCCTCAAAACCCTCCGTTCGGTCGCTCGGATCGCGCTTATCGGTTTTTTAGCCCTCTATTTCGGGGTTAAGGGAGCAGTGAGTGTCTATATCTTGGCTCCGGTCATCGTTTTTACTCTCGGTTTTTTCTTGGACAAGTTCTGGATCGGGAAGAAGTATACCGTAGGGGAAAATGAAGCCGATTTTGACTGGAGAAAACTGGTAAGCTATGCTTGGCCTTTCACGCTCTTTCTCCTTTTTTATGAGCTTTTCATCACCATTGATCTTTATCTGGTCAAAGCGATTCTCGGAGATGACTATCTGACGGGAATCTACAATGGCGCGCTCACAGTAGGTCGGCTTCCCTATTATCTTTTCTACGCCCTAGTTGTTGTGCTTCTTCCGGTCATCTCGAAGACCACTTCTGAAGAAGATCGGCAAAGGACCTTCAAAATCATTTCTGAGACGCTCCGTCTTATGCTGGTTCTCCTTTTTCCAGCCGTGGCCATCCTTATCTTTTTTGCCCGACCAGTTCTCTCCATCTTCTATGGATCCGGTTATTCTGAAGCTGCTTTACCGATGATGATTCTCCTCCCCGGAGTGGCTTTCCTGACGATTTTCTACGTCATGAGTTTCGTGATGAACGGGGCCGGAAAAGTAAAAATTCCGATGTATCTGAGTATTCTTGGTTTTATCCTAAATGCGATTCTCAACATTATTTTTATCCGGAAATGGGGAATCACTGGATCAGCTTTGGCAACGACTCTAGCCTCCTTAGTGGCCTCTTTGGGGATGCTTTTTTATGTCGGACGCCATTTTGCAGTCTTTCCGAAAATCAAGAGCGTTCTCAAGATAATTCTGGCTTCAGGGGCCCTGTCATTGGTCGCCGTCTTTTTGCCAAAGAACATCTACTCGCTTTTTTGGGGTAGCGTTCTCCTTCTTTCTCTCTATGGAGGAATTCTCATCCTTCTTGGGGAAATAAAAAAAGACGATTTGGCAATCGTCAAAAAGCTGGCGCGGAGGAAAAAGTAAGTCATTGAAATTAAAAAGAACCTTAGCGGAAGATTCCGAAAAGGTCTTTTTTGCGTTTTAGCTCGCTGAGCTTGGCACGCAGGGCCAGTCGGAGTTGGGCCGGGCCCAACCAGTTTTCCAGTCCTTGCGGAGCTGGTCTGGTTAGGCCCGGCCGGCCGGTCAGGTGCCGATGGTGGCGATGCCCTTGTCCTCGGCGGTCAGGCCGGTGCCCAAGCCGAAGGTGTCGGCGGCCAGCTTCTTGGCGGCGATGCCCTTGTAGATGGCGGTGGTCGGCGGGGACTTGGATTGCGGCATGTCTTTCCTCCCTGTGTGGGCGTTGCGGGGCAGTTTTCGTCGCTTCAAATAAGGAAA
>JBMOKR010000006.1:0-4040 GCA_049324335.1 Patescibacteria group bacterium
AGACAAAAAATATATTTTCAGCGCCCAAGGAGCCAAAGATTCATTGATTATCAATTGGGACCAGGAAGTTCTCCGGATGTTAGAAGGAGAAGTTCGATCCGGAATAACCAAATTTTCAGTGCTGGGAAATCCTGGAGATAACTCAGTTTATTTGGAAGACGGAAGCTTGTTTTGGAATAACGGAATCGATAAGAAAAAGATTATTGATGTCAAAGAGATTAAGCTTAGAGGGAAACATAATGTGGGGAATATTTTAGCCGCTATTGGCGCAACGCTGGCGGTTGGAGTAAAAATTCCAGACATTAAGAAAGCCGTTTCTAATTTTTCTGGGATTCCTCATCGATTGGAATGGGTGAGAGAATTCCAGGGAGTAAATTATTTTAATGATACAGCCGCTACTACTCCAGAAAGCGCTTCAGGTGGAATTGAATCGTTTGATGAGCCAGTTATTCTAATTGCCGGAGGAAGTGATAAGAACTTAGATTTTTCAATTCTGGCTGAAGTTATCAGTCGAAAGCCCCAAAAAACCATTCTTCTTCGAGGCGAAGCTTCTGACAAGATTTTGGAAGAATTGAAAAAGATAGGAAGGGAAAAAATCTCCGGACTCAACTATCTCCTGGCTTCCTCTATGGAAGAGGCGGTTTCTATGGCCAAGAGTTTGGCCAAAAGCGGAGATGTGATTCTCCTTAGTCCCGGGGCGGCCAGTTTTGGCATGTTTAAGAACGAATTTGATAGGGGGGATAAGTTCAAGGAGGCGGTAAATGGCCTAAAATGATTCAAGGCTAGACAAAAAAAGCTTATTCTCCTATAATGCTTTTGTGTTCTTTGGGCTGTTGGTTTAGTTTTTTAAAGGGCCGATAGCTCAGTTGGCTAGAGCACCTGCTTTGCAAGCAGGGGGTCCGGGGTTCGAATCCCCGTCGGTCCACAAAAAGAGGGCGATTAGCTCAGTTGGTTAGAGCGCGTCACTGATAATGACGAGGTCCGAGGTTCGAGTCCCCGATCGCCCACTAAGATTTGACAAAATCTGGAAAACATAATAGAATCAAAGAAAGTAAAAAGCCCCGAAGGGCTTTTAAAAAAGCTCAGATTTCTCTACTAATTACGAATTTATTACGAATATACTAATAAATTTAGGAATTATTCGTATATTCGTACATTAGTATTTTATTAGTAATTAGTAGCAGATTTATGAATAAAATAGCTAATTTTTTGAAAGAGGCTAAGACTGAGCTTCGAAAAGTCAACTGGCCGACAAGAAAGCAAGCCACGAGTTATACTTTGGCAGTGATTGGAATTTCTGTAGCAGTAGCGGTGTTTCTTGGCGGACTGGATTACTTGTTCGGTTTTATTTTGAAGAGTTATATTTTGAAGTAATAATAGACGCGAATCTATTAATGAAGGCTGATTTGTAAATTGCAAGTTTGCCCTTAACAGTAATTGGTATCACATAAATATGGCCAAACAATCACAACATCACGGAAGAGCTTGGTATGTACTGCATACTTATTCCGGTTATGAAGACAATGTGGCTCGCAATATGCGCCAAAGAATCGAATCGATGGATATGCAAGACCTCATCTTTGATGTGATGGTTCCAATTGAGAAAAAGATTAAGATTAAAAATGGCAAGCGGACAGTAGTGGAAGAAAAGATTTACCCAGGGTATGTTCTAGTGGAAATGATTGTAACTGATGCTTCCTGGTATGTAGTCCGAAACACTCCTAACGTCACGGGGTTCATAGGGCTAGGAACAACTCCGACTCCGGTTGACCCGAGAGAAATAGAGACTCTCAAAAAACGGATGGGCATGGCTGAGCCGAAATACAAGATCGATGTCGCCAAAGGAGATGGCGTCAAGATTATTGATGGACCGTTCAAAGATTTTGATGGCAAAGTGGATGACGTAGATGAAGAAAAAGGAAGAATTAAAGTTTTGGTTTCCATTTTCGGAAGGGAAACTCCGGTGGAGCTGGACTTTTTACAGATAAATAAGTTATAAAGTGTTTTATGGCTGCCCGCCACAATTCCGAAATTGACTTGTGAAACAAGAAGATTAATTTCTCGGAATCGCCTGCGGCTTAGCCTGAAGTTATATTAAGTAAGATTTTAGAATTGTCGGCGGGTGCTCATAATTGTAGCTACTCGCTGGCGCTCGTAGACAATTATGGCCAAGAAAATCAAGACTATCATCAAATTGCAGATCCAAGCAGGAAAGGCTAATCCGGCTCCTCCGGTTGGTCCGGCTTTGGGACAGCACGGTCTCAATATTCAAGAATTTTGTACTCGGTTCAATGATGCGACCAAAGACAAGATGGGAGATATCATTCCGGCTGAAATTACGGTTTTTGAAGATCGAAGCTTTGATTTTGTGCTAAAAACTCCTCCGGCCTCTGATATGCTCAGGAAAGCCGCTGGCGTGGATAAAGGCGCTGGAAATCCGCTTAAAGACAAGGTGGGAAAAATTAGCAATGACAAGCTCACGGAAATTGCCGAAAAGAAAATGCCGGATTTGAATGCTAATGACGTTGACGCGGCCAAGAAAATCATAGCTGGAACGGCTCGGTCGATGGGTATAAAGGTAGAGTAATAATTTTTTTGTGGGAGGTCTTAGGACCGTTTGTACCACGCAATATCTATGAAACACGGGAAAAAGTATCGAGCCGCTCTCGAGAAGCTCGAAAAGGACAAGGTTTATTCTTTAGAAGGGGCGGTTAGTTTTATCCAAGAAAATAAGACGGCCAAATTTGACGAATCAGTCGAGGTTCATGTGAAGACCGGAATTGATCCTAAAAAAACGGACCAACAAGTTAGGGGGATAGTTATTCTTCCAGCTGGAACCGGAAAAACTCAGAGGATTGCAGTCATTACTGCCACTTCCCAGAAGGAAGCCACTGAGGCCGGGGCAGATTTGGTGGCCGGCGAAGAACTGATTGAAAAGATAAAAGCCGGAAAAATAGAATTCGATGTCTTAGTAGCTACTCCGGAAATGATGCCGAAATTGGCCACAGTAGCTAAGATATTGGGCCCCAAAGGGCTTATGCCGAACCCTAAGACTGATACAGTAACCCCCAAAGTTAAAGAAGCAATCGAAGCTCTCAAAAAGGGCAAAGCTTCTTTTAAGACGGACAATTCCGGCAATATTCATTTGGGAGTGGGAAAAGTCTCTTTCGAAGCTGGAAAAATCGTGGAGAATATAAAAGCCTTCATTGAGGCGGTGGACAAAGCTAAGCCGGCCTCTGTTAAGGGAAAACTGATAAAGAGTGTCTCCGTCTGTTCTACTATGGGAGTAGGAATAAGAATTAGCATTTAGTATCTGGGTATATAACATATATTTCAAAAAGAGACCCCGGAGGTCTCTTTTTGATATTGACAGCCGAACAAGCTTTTGGTAAAATACGCAGGTGCTTAGGGAATAAATCTTTCAAAAATATGTCAAGTGGCAACAAAGTCGTTATTGGGCTTATCGGAGAAAAAGGTTCAGGTTTCTGACTATCTGGTAGAAAAATACGGAGCGGTTCATTATGGGACTTCCAAGATTCTCAGGCGAACTCTTGAGGATCTTCATCTGCCGATTACTCGAGACAATTTAGTGAAGCTAGCGCTGGTTCTTAAGGAAGGTTATGGTCCGACTATTGTTATTGATTCTTTGATTCAGGATATGGAAAAGAACGGATCGGATATTCTTATTGCTGACGGAATCAGGATGCATGGGGATGTTGAGCCTTTCCGCAAGAAATATGGCGACAATTTCTATCTCGTCTATGTGACGGCCGATGTCCGGATTCGTTATGAACGGACCAAGCTTCGAAAAGAAAAAGAAGGAGAGGATAAGACGACTTTTGAAGAATTTCTTTCGGAGGAAGGAAAGCTTACTGAAGTTTCCATTCATGAAATTGGCAAACAGGCTGACTTCACCTTTGATAATAGCGGAACACCAGATGAACTCAAGCAGAATACAGATGCTATGATGGAAAAGATACTGAAAAAATAAGAAAGGCTTATTAAAAGCCCCGTCCCGCATGCGGGACGGGGCTTTTTTG
>JBMOKR010000007.1:0-4015 GCA_049324335.1 Patescibacteria group bacterium
AGCCCGTGCGCTGTAGTTCCGGATATCAATGTTGGAGGAGTGATAACCAAGATTCAAAAAATTTATCTCAAGAATCAAAGCGCTATGCTTTTTGTCACGATTGAAGATATGACATCTAATATTGAGATTCTAGTATTTCCCAAGATATTGGAGAGTACTGGATCGGTCTGGCAAGAAGACCAGGCAGTTTTGGTTTCTGGAAAGGTTTCTGATAAGGATGGGGCCTTCAAGGTTTTAGCTGACAACGCCAAAAAGATAGACCAGCGCCAAGTTGAAGAGTTCCGTCGAATTTCCGCCACGCAAAAGGCCAACCATCATGGGCCCAATCTGGATTTTTCAAGACTGAGAAAGGTCTTGCTTGATCCGGGAATCATGTCGGGAAAAGAAGATTTTCGCCGAATTTCCGATTTTCTAAATACCTGCCCCAAAGGACAGACCAAGATATTCATTAAAGTAAGCGCCACAAAATTGGAGACTCCCTTTTCTGTATTGCTCGATGAAAAACTGCTCAGAGAACTTGAAGCGCTTGTTCCTCGGGGAAGAATAGAGTATAATTAGGAAAATCTTAAACTACCAAGATGAGCAAAGAAGAGTTTCCAATTTCAGCCGGATTTGTCGAGAAGAGAAGCCGAGCAATTCAAGAAGGAGAATTGACAATATTAGAAAAAGGGATAGCCAATCTCCTTAAAGCTAGAGAAAGAATCTACCAAGAAGCCCTCGAAATCCTATCCAAGGAAGACGGATTCGATTTTGAAAGCGTCCGTTCGCATTTCGAAGAACTAAGAGAGATAAGAAAGAGTATTTCTGAAGCCAGAGAAAAAATTGAAAAACTGAAACAAGAAAGACTAGAAATAGCAAAGGAAGAGCTTCAGGAAGCTGCCTAAAGGTTTTGACAAAATAGCCGCTTTTGCTACAATCTGAAGAGAAGACAATTTAATGGAGCGTTGACGCGGATTCACCAACCGCCGAGTTCCCGCTTCTGGACTGGCAAAGAAGTCCAAAATAAGTGCCTAGAAATCTATAGGAAATCGAGTGGAACCTCCCGTCAGTCGCAACCGACGGGACTCGATAGCAAATAGATTTTTGGGCATTTTTAAATTAATTTAAAAATCAAAATTCAAAAGTCAAAAATTCAATCCAAAAGTCAAAACTTTATTTACTTTTTAGTTTTGATTTGTAATTTTGAGTTTTGACTTCTAAGTTTTGAGTTAGAAAAACAATGAACGATGAGCAATTTAAATTAGAAACGCTACGCCATTCTCTAGCGCATATCTTGGCTAGCGCCGTCCTCGAGATGTTTCCTGAAGCCAAATTCGGAACAGGACCTGCCACAGATAATGGATTTTTTTATGACTTCGAACTTCCCCGGACTCTCATTCCGGAAGATTTGCCAATTCTGGAAGAAAAGATGAAACGAATAATTTCCAAGAATCTTCCTTTTGAGCGCCAAGAGATTTCAGAAAAAGAGGCCTTGGAACACTTTGAAAAACTGGGACAAAAATACAAAGTCGAACTTATTCAAGATCTCCTTCGTGACGGCAATCAGATTGTTTCCATCTACAAAACCGGAAACTTCGTAGATTTGTGCTCCGGACCCCACCTAGATTCAACCGGAGAAATTCCCGCCGATAGCTTTAAGCTTACCCGCATTTCCGGCGCTTATTGGAAAAGCGATGAGAAAAAAGAACAGCTTCAGAGAATCTACGGCGTAGCTTATGAAACCAAAAAAGAGTTAGCTGAATATCAAAAACAGATAGAAGAAGCTGAAAGGAAAAATCATGTAAGACTAGGGAAAGAATTAGAAATTTTTGCCAATTTTCCAGAGATTGGACAGGGTCTTCCTGTTTGGCTACCCAATGGATTTATAATCAGACGAGAACTTGAAGATTATATGATTAAACTTGAACGTTCCTATAGATATTCACATATTTCTACTCCCCATATCAATAAAAAGGAACTTTTTGAAACTTCTGGGCATTGGGGATTTTATAATGAAAGTATGTATCCTCCACTCGAAGTCGGACAAAGTCTCAAGGAATCTCAAGAAGGAAAAGAATTAAAGTCTAAAGAAACTTTTGTTCTTAAGCCAATGAGTTGTCCGGCCGGAATGATGGTTTACAAAATGAAGCCCAGAAGCTATCGAGAGCTTCCTATGAAAATCGGAGAGCTTGGAACAGTATACAGATATGAAAAGTCCGGGGAACTACATGGCCTGCAAAGAGTTCGTGGATTTACCCAAAATGATGCCCATATTTACTGCACCTCGGAACAATTAGAAAATCAATTCACGGAAGTCTTAGAAATGTTAAAGTGTTTTTATAAAGACTTGGGTTTTAGTAATTACAAATTCCGACTATCACTTTCAGATGAAAGCAGGGATAAATATGTTGGAAAAAGGGAGGATTGGGAAAAGGCCGAAGAAACTCTAAGAAGCGTACTCAAAAAAAACAAGATTGATTTCTTTGAGTCTAAAGGAGAAGCAGCCTTTTATGGACCAAAATTGGATATTCAAGGAATAAATGTATATGGCAAAGAAGATTCAATTTCTACTATTCAGGTAGACTTCAATTTGCCAGAACGTTTTGATTTGGAATATATAGACAAAGATGGAAAGAAAAAAAGACCCTTCGTTATACATCGAGCTCTCATAGGTTCATTCGAAAGATTTATTGCCTTCCTTATAGAGTTTTATGCTGGCGCTTTCCCAACTTGGCTTTCCCCTATTCAAGCAACGATTGTTCCGGTCAGCGAAAAATTTAAAGACTATGCCACTTCTGTTTTCCAGAACCTGTCTTCCTCCGGAATCAGAGTTGAAATTGATGACAGCGACGAGTCGCTCGGAAAAAGGATCCGGAATGCTGAGAAACAAAAAATCCCCTATATCCTTGTGGTCGGGGAAAAAGAAATGAATGAAAAAACCGTGGCCGTCAGATCAAGAGAAAAGGGTGATGAAGGGACGATAAAAGTTTCTGAATTCTTGGAAAAGATTTCGAAAGAAATTGCGGAAAAGAAGTAACCAGAAAACACGGGAAATGAAATACTATATTAAAACCTTCGGATGCCAAATGAATATCTCCGACAGTGAACGGATTGCCGGATTTCTGGAAGAAAATGGACTTAAAAAGGCCACGGATATAAATCAAGCCAGTCTGGTCGTTCTTAATACTTGCGGAGTCCGTCAAATGGCCGAAGACCGGGTCTACGGGCAGATCCACAATCTCAGGCAAAAAATTAAAAACCATAAACTGCAAGCTATTATCTTGACCGGCTGCTTGGCTAATCGCAAAGATGTTCAAAGAAGACTGAAAAATAAGGTTGATTTATTTTTTTCAATAAGTAATTTTAAAGAATTTGAAAGTTGGATTATTAAAAATTTCAAAAAGCCAAAAACTATAAACTATAAACTAAAAACTTCGCTAAAAAACTCATTAAATAATTACTTCTCAATAAATCCTCTTTATTCCTCAAGGCACACTGCTTTTGTGCCGATAATGACCGGCTGCAACAATTTCTGCGCCTACTGCGTCGTACCTTATGCCAGAGGCCGCGAAATTTCAAGGAGTCCTGAAGAGATAATTTCTGAAATCAAAAATTTAGTTAAAAAAGGCTATAAGGAAATTTTTCTCTTGGGGCAAAACGTCAATAGCTATAATTACTCCTCAGAAAAAAGCGGTCGGACCGCTCTCAACCAAAGCAACCCTAAGCGGTCGGACCGCTACAATTTTTCCAAATTATTAAAGAGCATCGACAAAATCCCCGGAAAATTCTGGATTAACTTTTTAAGTAATCATCCCAAAGACATCACGCCGGAATTCATAGAAACCGTGACAAAACTAAAAAAAGTATGCGAGCTAATCCATCTTCCTCTCCAGGCCGGAGACGACGAAATTCTTGAGCATATGAACCGGAAATATACTTCTGAAGATTATCTGGAATTAGTCTCAAAAATAAAAAAGGCCTACCAGAAAAATAAGCCTGGAAAATTGTTTTCCATCACTTCCGATATTATCGTCGG
>JBMOKR010000008.1:0-3888 GCA_049324335.1 Patescibacteria group bacterium
ATAAATTTCTTAGCTTCATCCCGAGATATCCCTGCTCCCTCAGAAAACCCAAAGACACTCATGCCATAGATTATTCCGAAATTGAGCGCTTTCGCCGCGCTTCGCATCTTTTCCGTCACTTGGCTCTTAGCCACTTTATTGATTTCTGCCGCCGTCGCTCGATGGACATCTTCCCCCCGAAGGAATGTTTCGATCATCTTTTTGTCTTGACTCACATGCGCTACGACGCGGAGATCTATCTGAGAATAGTCAGCGCTCACCAGTTTCCAACCTTGAGGAGCCTCAAAGGCCGTCCTGAGAAGTTGTCCTAGTTCGGTTTTTATCGGAATATTCTGCAGATTAGGATCGGATGAAGAGAGGCGTCCCGTCGCCGTCACAGCCTGATTGAAAGAAGTGTGGATACGAGAATCATCATCCGTAAGATTTGGAAGCGTATCCACATAGGTCGTCTTCAGCTTGAAAAGCTCCCGATATTCTTCGATCTTTTCTATGATTTTATTCTCCTTTCTTATTTTTTGCAGTTCCGATGAAGCCGTTGAAAATCCGGTTTTGCCTTTCTTGATTTCGGACGAAGGAAGCTTCATTTTTTCAAAGAGAACTTCGGCTAGTTGCTTGGGAGAATTTATATTGAATTCCACTCCGGCTAATTTGTGTATTCCTTTTTCCAGACTATCAACTCGTTTGTTTATCGTTTCGGAAATCCCCTCGAAAATAACCTTATTAAGAACTATTCCATGAATTTCCATCTTGGCTAGGATTTCAACCAAAGGCATCTCTATCTCCTCTAAGACTTTCCGGATATTTCTTTCTTCTCCCTGAGCCAGACTCACAGTTTCTATTTTTTCCTTGAGGCTTTCTTTGATTTTCCAGATATAATCAACTTTCTGACAAAGTTTTTTGGCCGCATCTTCTTCGGATTCGATTTGAAGCCCGAGTTGTCCTCCTTTTTTCTCACTCTCAGAAAACTCTTCTCCTAATTCTTCCAGAATCATCTGGGACAACTCGATCTTGCTTCCTGGATTAAGCACATATTTAGCTAGCATTATGTCAAAATAGATTCCGCCAAGATCAATCCCTTCACTCTGCATGATTTCAAAGGTTTCCTTGAGATCAAAACCGACTTTTTTTATTTCTTTGTTTTCTAAAACAGCTCGGATTTTTTCTTTATTCTCTTTGTTCCAAGATAAATATTTCGCCCGGCCGGTCTTCCAGGAAAAAGCCAGGCCCTGAACGCTTTGCTCGAAATATTTTTTTCCGCCGATCGTCCGAAGGGCGACTGCTACCTCCGTTTGCTTTTTCAGTTCTTCTAAAAATTCGTCTATTTTATCCTTAGAAATAATTTCAAACTTAAAATCAGCCACCCCATTAAACACGCCTTCGGCGTCTTCGCTTCGCGAAGGTTTAACGGGGCAAGCCCCATCATTCGCATTAATTCGCATATCACCAGTATTCGTATCCATTCGCGGATTCTCCGGTAGTCTTTTTATCAAGCTAAAAAAATTCAAATCCTGAAAAAGTTTGACGATCTTTTCTCGATCAAAATCATGAAGGACTGCTTGCTCAAAATCAAAAGTTATTGGCACATTTCTTTCGATCGTCGCCAGACGTTTTGACATAAAAGCCTGCATTTTGTCTCTTTCCAGTTTTTCCTTAGTCGCGCCTTTCAAATCTTTCAGATTTTCATAAATTTTCTCGAGTGTCTCGTATCTCAAAAGAAGTTCTGTAGCGGTCTTTTCCCCGATTCCCTTGACTCCCGGAATATTATCCGATGGATCACCGCGGAGGCCTTTGTAATCAATCATCTGATTCGGACGGAGATTATATCTCTCCAAGACTTCTCTTTCGCCATAAAGAACCACATCTGTCATTCCTTTCCGAAGAGCATAAACCTTAGTTTTGTCTGAAATAAGTTGCAAAGTATCCAGGTCTCCTGTTACGACGATATTTTCAATCGATTTTCCCGATCTTTCCGATTGATCGACAATAGCTCCAATAACATCATCGGCTTCATAGCCCTCTTTTTCAAAAATGGGAATGTTCATCGCCCTGACCACTTCTTTCACTCGGTCGATTTGCCCGTAGAGGTCGTCCGGCGCCTTCACACGGGTCGCTTTGTAATCAGCATACTCCTCATGGCGAAAAGTCGGGGCTTTCAAATCAAAAGTAGCTACAATATACTTCGGCCGGAGTTCGGACATGACTTTGAGAAGAACACTCGAAAAGCCATAAACAGCATTCACGAGCTCCCCGCTTTTGGTCGTAAGTGGGGGCAAGGCGTGATAAGCCCGATGAATAAGAGCATTTCCGTCGATAATGACTAGTTTTTGGGGAGTTTTTTCCATAAGTTAATTATAATTCAAAAGCTAAGCATTAGGAAATTCCTAATGCTTAGCTTTAAGGGAGAAAGTTTTCGCTTTTTCAGCTACTTTTTTGTATAATAAAACCAATTAAAAAAATATGACTAACCGCTTTGAACAACCCTCCGAAAAACAGGAGGGGGATAGAAAAGCTAAAGCTAAAACTCTTCAAGCGCTTTGCGAAAAAGTCTGTGGATATTTTGATTTTTATGATACTTTTTATATCCAGCTGATGGAAAACACCAAACAGGGTTATTCCAAGAAAGAATGGGACGCCGTTGATGATGCTATTTCCCGCCTTCCCGAGGTTATCCATGAGGAACTAAAAAATCCAACGGTTGAACTCGCCGGAGACGGAAATATCGTCCATGTTCTGGGAAATTCCCCCCTGCTTCTTCAAACTCGAGTAGAAAAAACGATTAGCAAAAAGATTGAGGCGCTCAAGCAGGAACGTCCTCACGCTATTCCAGAAAACGATTCGCAAATTATCAGATTTCCAGAAGCTCCCGCCATAAAAGATGACGACGAGAGATATATCCAATACTGGATAAAAAAACTAAGGCTGACTCCCGAAGAAGAAGCTGTTTTTGTTAGCTTTAGAAATTTACGCGATTATCTGCTCTACTATTTAGATTTTATAGAGCAACCAGAAAACCGAGAAATCCTCCATGCGGAAATGAGAAGCGCCGATGGCTGGCTAAGAGACTTGGAGCGATATTACAAACCCTCAACAAATCCCGACGTTCCTATCCGAAGAATTCCTTCCGATTCAGAGTCCAGACTGAAACACATTAATTTTTTTGCCAGGCTAGAAGGATTCGACTCCAAATTATCCGGAAAGATAAATAGCCTAAAGAATATAAGCGCTCCGATAGATGAGACTAATTTTGAGGCCGAATTTGAAAAATTAAAAGACAAGGAATACCTAAACCGAGAAGCTATCTATAAAGATTTCATCGGAAGAGCTAAACTTAAAGTAGCTTAAACAAAAAACGCCCGGAGATAATCCACAGGCGTTTTTTAGTTTTAGGAAGTTCTATTTCTTTTCTATTAAGGTGACCCTTTCAATCATCACATCCTGAAGCGGTCGGTCGCTCGAATCTGTCGAAACTTCCTGGATCTTGAGAGCCGTTTCCAAACCTTCGGACACTTCCCCAAAAACGGTGTAGCTCGGTGGAAGCGGGTATCCTGGATCCGCCGTCACGATGAAGAACTGCGAACCGTTAGTGTTGGGCCCGGAATTGGCCATCGCCAATGTGCCTTGATCATATTTTTCTTGGCCCGAGAGCTCATCAGGGAATTTATAGCCTGGGCCTCCCGTTCCCCAAAGATTTTTTTTCGAATCATCCCTGGAATTGGGGTCACCTCCTTGGATCATGAAATCCCTGATCACCCGATGGAACTTGGTGCCGTCATAGAATCCAACACTCGCAAGCTTCAGGAAATTATTGACCGTCTTTGGCGCGCTTTCTGGAAAGAACTTAAGAGTTATTTTTCCCAGGTTAGTATTTAAAGTTGCTCCGGAATATTT
>JBMOKR010000009.1:0-3886 GCA_049324335.1 Patescibacteria group bacterium
TCCCATTTCATTAAGTGTTCTTTGGGGGCGCTTAACCAAAGAGCGAAATCCCACGGATCATTCTTATCGGGATGTTCTTCTAGTCGGGCGCCGACTTTCAGATTTTCGAGGGTATTACCGGACAGTTTTCCATATTGGGAAAATTTGGAAATAGAAAAAAAGACGTTGCCATTTTTTTCGTAAGCGAAACCCTTTTCAATCAGTTTCTGGATGAGGCGGATCATTTGGGGTACATGGGCAGTGGCGCGGGGGAAATAGTTAGCCGGGAGGATATTCATTGTTTCTTCATCCTTGCGGAAAGTTTCTTCAAAAAAGAGCGCGATTTCTTCGGGAGTCTTTTTTTCTTTGAGAGCCTTTTTTCCAATTTTATCTTCCCCTGTGTCTCCCTGATTGACATCATCCTCCGTAAGATGTCCGACGTCGGTGATATTTTTGATGTGGCGCACCTCAAAACCAAGATAGGTCAAGTATCTTCTTAGAATGTCGGCATTTAGATAGGCCCGAATGTTGCCGATGTGGATGAAATCATAAACTGTCGGACCGCAAGAATACAATCCGACTTTTCCGGGATAAATCGGCTTAAACTCTTCTTTCTGCTTAGTGAGTGTATTGTAAAGTCGCAACATTCCTGAATAACTAATAACTAATAACTAAAAACTAAAAACTAAACTACAGCCACTTCTTGAGCTTGAACATCGAAATGGTGAAGAGGGAGATCATAAACATGATGCCCATGTGGATCCAAAATCCGAAAGGGTGGTTGCCAAAGGGGATAGAAGCGCTCATGGCCAGAATGTTGGAATAGACTGTCATAGGAAGCATGATGGCAGAGAAAATGGTCAAAACTTTCATGGTGAGGTCCAGTTTGTTGGAGAGAAGAGAATTGTTGGTTTCTTCCAAGGATTCAATAGTTTCTTTCAGGCTTTCCAGGTTGTTCCAGATGCGTATATTGGTTCCAATAAGGTCTTGGAAATAGGGCTGGAGGTCTTTTTCGATGAGGCGGAAGTTTCGCTGAGCCAAAGATTCAATGACGGATCTCTGGGGCTTCATAGTCCGTCGGAAATTCAAGATGTCTCTCTTAACTATCGAAATCTCGACCACCATCTCCTTCTCATGTCCGACAAATATTTCGTCTTCGATGTAGTCCAGTTTTTTGGCGATATGATCCAGCTTAGGAAAGCAGGACTCAAAGAGCATTTCGATAATGTAGTGAAGGATGAATCCAGGCGTCCGGTCTTCAAAAACCGCTTTTTTCTCAGGATTGGTTCCTAGGGCGTTTACAAATTCTTTGAGTTGGTAGATTTCATGGTCATGAGAGGTGATGAGAGTGCTGTCAGTCAGGAGAATGTCTACTTCGGCTGGATAAGTGGTTTTATTATCGACGTCATAAAGCGGAACATGGATAGCCAGATAAAGACAGTCGTCATATTCCATAGCCTTAGGGCGAAGAGTTGGCATGGAAAATTCTTCCGCTACCAAGGGATGAAGTCCGAATTGAGTCTTAATTTTTGCGATTTGTTTTTCATCCGGACTTTCAAAATCGATCCAGCGGGCTTTCTTAAGTTGGATTTCTTGCATAAGATTGGTTGTTTTGTTGTTATTTATATGTCATTATTTTAGCAGTTAGAAGGATAAAAGTCCATAAATATAACCCCTCCGTCCCTCTGGGACACCTGCCGGCAGGCAGGCCTCCCTTTGGAAAAGGGAGGCGGGGAAATGAAACATGAAAAAAATCCTGATATCTATAATCCGAATATACCAAAAAACTCTTTCCTTTGATCATGGCATCCCGCATCGCTATTTCGGCACGGCCACTTGCCGGTTTCATCCCACTTGTAGTGAATATACGATTCAGGCCATCAGACGTTTTGGAGCTTTTCGGGGAATCTATCTCGGATCCAGAAGAATTATTCGTTGCCATCCTTGGAATGATGGGGGATATGACCCGGTGCCGGAAAATGATATAATAAAAAAGTAATCAATAAATTCACCCAGTTAAATAGGTTCCGCTCAGCGGAAATTTAACGGGGTAAAAAACAAAATGAAGAGAGGCGTTTTAGTCCTTTTTTCTCTGGCGCTAGTCTTTGTCCTTTCTGGGTGTGGCAATCAGAATAAAGAGCAGAACCAAGAGAAGGAGCAGAACAAGAATCAGGAAAAAGGGGGAATGATTTCCTCCATCAAGGATGCGATGGGACTAGGAAAGACGATGAGATGTGTCTACAAGGACAAGACCGAAGAAGGAGAGATGGAATCGGTCGTCTATGTCAAGGGCCAGAAATATAAATCCGAGAATGTGTTTCAGGGAAAGAAGATGGTCGGAGTTTTTGACGGGGAGACGATGTGGAGCTGGAACGAAGGAGAAAAGAACGGTTTCAAGCTCACTATGAAATGCACCGAAGAGCTAGCCCAGCAGAATAAAAATAAAGAAAGGGAGGAAAACCGGAATTCTGAAGAAGTGAAAGTCGGAGAGGAGGCATTTGATGACGCGTTGGATACGAAATGCGAAGAGGCTTCGGATGTGGACTTTTCTATTCCCAACGATGTCGTGTTTGTCGATCAATGTGAGATGTTTAAGGGATTTTCCCGGGAGGCGGATGAGATGATGAAGAAATACCAGGGCCAGATGCCGGAGGTTCCCAAAGGGATGGAGTAGTAGAACATTCTTAAATGAAAAAACAGTCCCGCATGCGGGACTGTTTTTTTGAAGTCTTTTGCTATTTTTCTTGAGATTGAGCTAGCTCGGCGCGAAGTTTCTCTAACCGTGCATCTATTTGATCTAGAATAACATAATCTCGGGGGTCAGTATCTCCCCAGTCTGTTATGCCGTTCCTTCTTTTTTCGAGAGCCTCGATTTCTTTTTGAATTTCTTCTTGGCGACTAAGAGGCGCCTCTTGTTTTAAGGTCTCCATCGGATTGCTCATAGTAGTTTGTTTATTATTTAATTCAAGCCATTTTTATTTTAGCAAAAAAATAAGAAAAGCAGAAGATAGGGCAATTTGGCACTCAGACTTGACGAGTGCTAAATCGTTGTCTATAATACAAATGTATGCGAATAGTTGCGGATGTTCCCCAATGAATGCGAATATTAAAAACCATTTGCACACATTCGTTAGTAATTAGCAATAATTAGTATTTTGTGAACGAAAGGCAGAAAAAAATCCTGGCCGGAGTGGTCCGGGAATATACTGAAAAAGCCGAGCCAGTCGGCTCCAAAGTCTTGGCCGAGAAATATGGCCTCAAGGCTTCTTCGGCGACCATTCGGAGCGATATGTCGATCTTGGAAGAAGAAGGCTATCTTTTTCAGCCTCACACCAGCGCCGGACGCATTCCGACTGACAAAGGCTATCGCTATTTCGTCTCGGAAATCATGGAAGACAGAGAGCTTTCTTTGGCTGAGCAGAAAAAGCTCCAGGCTGAGTTTTTGAAGCTCAAGGCCCAACATTCGCGCATGAGTCGGACGATGGCCAAGGTGCTTTCCAGTTTCAGCGGAAGTCTGGCCATCACCGGAACGGAAAAAGAAGTCTATGATTTCGGAATTCGGGAACTTCTCGAGAATCCAGAATTCCAGGAAGTGGATGAATTTTGCCGGGTGGCGGAAGTCCTCGATTATATCGATGAAAACATCGACAAGATTTTTGAGAAAGTGCGGGAAGGCGAGACTCAGATCTTCATCGGGAGTGAAAATCCTATCAAAAAGATCTCCAACTGTTCCATGGTGGTTTCTCCCTACAAGACTAAGGAGGGAGAACGAGCCATCCTGGCTCTTATCGGTCCCAAACGGATGGAGTATGCCAAGAATAAGTCGCTTTTGGATTTTGTGAAGGGGATTTTGGGCGGAAGTTTAGGAGTAATTATTTTTATAAATTTTATTTAATTATTACTTTTT
>JBMOKR010000010.1:0-3868 GCA_049324335.1 Patescibacteria group bacterium
ATCATAAATTTCATTGCCGGTCATTTCTATGTTTTTCCCCGATTGAATATAAAGGCCCTTCCCGCCATCGCGAATCTTGGAATTTTTCACTTTGAGTTTTCCACCTCCAATTTCAGTTTGAATTCCCACTTGTTTAGCTTCCTTGATGGTACAATCATCAATTTCCACATCTGCGTCTTTCTTGATTCGAATATTAATGCTCGAGCCACTGACTGTTAAGTTTTCCAGGCTTGATTCGTCGTCCATTTCTACATACCCGGAAATTACCACTCCGCTTTCGCTTTTTCCGCGCAAGCTCACGCCCTTGGGTAACTTGACATTCTCCTCATAAATTCCATCTTTGATATATATCTTGTCTCCATTTCCAGCTTTTTCCAAGGCATCGGCAATATCGCAAAAAGGCTTCGATTCGCTTCCATCTCGATCATCAGAGCAACTATCATCCACATAAAAAGCGTAGGCTTCAGCTCGAACCGGACTGGAAAATAAAAATACGCTGAGAAATATCACTAAGCTAATTTTTTTCATGCTTGTTTGAATATATTTTCTAAAAATTTCTCCTTCTCTTCGCCTTTCAACTCTCTAGCCTGTCCCGGCTTAAGCTCTCCCAAAAGAACATTCATCACTCGCACCCTTTTGAGACTAAGCACTCTTCTTTCCAGTTTCTCGCACATCCGACGAATTTGGCGCTTCTTTCCTTCGGTTAAAATGATAGAAAAGGTCGTCCGTCCGATTTTTTCCACTTGACATTTTCGAGTCTTGTAGCCATCCGGCAACTCGACTCCCTCGCTCATATGTAATAGGAAAGATGGGCTAATTTCCCGATCAACCTCTACTATATATTCCTTCTCGTGAAAAGATTCCGGATTAAGGAGGGGGTCGGTTATCCGTCCGTCATTAGTGAGGATTATGAGTCCTTCAGAGTCTTTGTCTAGGCGTCCCACGGGATAGACTTTGGTTTTATACTTAAAAATATCCTGAATATCCTTCTCTTGTCTTTCTGAACTATGCGTCGCAATCCCCCGAGGCTTCCAGAAAGCCAGATAAACATTCTTCTTGGAGACTTCGGAAAATTCCACTTCATCATTCTCCTGAACCTTGTCTCCTAGTCGAGCTTTTTTTCCGCTTAAGAAAACTTTTCCCTCCGCAATAAACTGATCGGCTTCCCGACGGGAACAGACGTTCTTCTTAGCCAGATACTTGTTTATCCTCATCGGATATTCCTGATTCATTTGTTTTTCTGATAATATAATTCTCGAGGATTTCCTTGCCAAAGATATTTGATGCGATAACGGAAGGCGTCAAGAACATGTTGGCGAAGCGTCCAACTCACGAAAAACCGACCAAAGCCTCCTCGACTGAGTCGAATGCCATCAGCATAAACTTTGACTTCCGGGAAATAGACCACGCGAAAACCCTTTTTCCAAGCCTCAAAACAAAGCTCCACATCGGCCATAAAAAGGAAATATTTTTCATTAAATCCTCCGATTTCCCTCCAAAGCCGGCTTCTTACCAACATACAGGAAGACTGAAGCCAATCCACATCCTGAATTTTGGAATAATCCAGATGTCGCATCTCATCATAAGCTACTTTTTCTTTAAAAAATGGCAGGTGTCGAAAAAAAGTTCTTCTGGCCACTTGGATATAGAGCTTGGGGAAAGCCCGAACATTCATTGCCATCTGGCCATTGTCATTAATTTGCTTGGGGCCAAGTATTCCAACCTTGGGATTTTTCTCCATAAAATCAACCATTTTTTGAAGAGAATCAGCCTCCTTAAGAAGAATGTCTGGATTGATGATAGCCATATACTCACCCTTCACTTTTCCAAAGGCTTCATTATGCGCCCGGATATATCCCTTGTTCTTCTCGTTGATGATAAGCTCTAGCCTTTCTCCTAGCAGATCCATTAGACCTTCCTTTAGTATTCTGGCATTCTCTTTGTTATGAGAATTATCAATCACCAAGATGTCAAAATCAAAGTTTGTCTTTTGGAGAAGCAAAAGGCGCACGTTCTCCAGAACGCGCTTGGCCTTAAAAAAATCTAAGACAATCACAGTAAGTTTCATTTTCATAAGCCCCTCAATTATATCATAAAAGTCCCCCTCTTGGAGGACCTTTGAAAACATCTCTTTTAGAGATATTTCCCGTATTTTTTCGGGTCGTAGTAGCAGTGTGGATTGGGATATTCATCCGGGTCAAGACAACATTCCAGGTCTAGGTGTCTTTTCTTAGTTTTTTTGCTCCGACCGGGCTTGTCATTCTTTTTGTCGCAGACCAATCTTCCACCTTCGCGCTTGTAGACCACTGGCATCGGAGCATTTACGACTCTTCTAGGCTGAGCTTTAGGCTGAGGCTTTTCAATATCTATCAGATTAAAGTTAGAAATCATTCCCAAAAATTCAGGAAATTCCCGCACCAATCGACCCTTGTCTTTGGCTAGCGCTAAATCTTCTTCTTTAACCAAAGGAACAATGTTAAAAATGTATTCTTCTCGCACTAGAGTAAACAGAAAGGCTTCTCTATAGCAATAATTTCCCTCTGGAACAAAAATTTCCTCTGGCTCAAAATCATCCACCTCGCTTAGATGATCTTCGATATTTTCGCAGACTCCTAATCCTCCCTCAGAGAGATTATTACGCTTGGTTGGAAACTCGGAAGTCGCGGTAATTTCCTTAACTTTCCGAACATCGTAAATTATTACTTGAAATCCGATAAATTTGTCTTCGACCGTTGTTTCATTTTTTAAAAAAGAATATTTTGATTCCCAATTGACATTGTTTCCGCCTCTTTCCAAAACTGGCTCCCTGAAATCATTGGGATATTTGAGCCGGAAACCATAGCCCTTATTGATATATTCCTTCCAATTTTCGGTCTTGGGAATATCAATTGCCAGACTTTCAATCTTCCTTCTCAATTTCTCAGAAGGCGATTCTTCCTCAGGTCGGAAAAAGGAATACAGCACGGCCGACAGGGAAAGGATAGCTACAAATAGGATTAAAAAAACAAAAAAGCCTGAGATTTTTGTCTGATCTTTCATTCTGGTTGGATTTTTTTAATTAATAATTATTCTTCCGTTTGATTTTCCATCAAATCCTCGGTAATCCGGTCCCGGCAGGTTTTTCTTATTCCATCATCCTTCACTTCGTCGCAAATTTCAAAATCGCCCTCTTCAATAGCCAAATCCTTGAAACAATAATCTCTCTCAAGTCCGTTCCTTTTTTCGCAATCCACCGGACCGTTTTCCTCTGATTCATAAGATTTTTCATACAGGTCAGATATTCCGCAAATCTGTTCGCAATAATCAAGCGCTTCTCCCTCGCTGAATCCTCGACATTCATTGTCGCAATCAGAAGCTGTGATAGTCTTGAGGTTTTTCGATGGATCATCCGGAGATGCCGGAGATTCTTCCTGACTCTCTTCCTCAGGAATCTTTTCTGTCAGGGAAGAAGGGCTATTCTTCCGAATCTCTGATTGAGAATCATCCTGCCAGATTCCATATCGTTCCTTAGCTACTTGGAAAGCGTAAAAAATGACTCCTATCACTGCCAAAGCTAAAATTATCTTGAGCGCCGTCTTCATAGACTTAGTATTTCTTGTCCAGACTTATCCCGGTATAATAGTATTTCAGAATTTTTTGGAAGTCCCAGCGATAACTGCTTCCGGCCAATTTCAGAGATCCGTTGGCCGACATACCAACCATATGATTGCCAGCCGCTACCAAAGCGTCCGTTCCCAAAGTCGGATGTTTACCATAAGGGTCGCTCACTGATTGACACCAAGGATATTCCTTTGAGCCCCAGCGTTCCTCAAAGCTCCGCGTCCGGCCGTCCGTCCAAGAGCTATAGGGAGTAAGCGCTATCTCATTT
>JBMOKR010000011.1:0-3866 GCA_049324335.1 Patescibacteria group bacterium
TATTGGGGATTTTTTTCTTATCCTCCCTAAGCCACGAAAAAATGGCTTGTTAGAGACTATTTTTTCTTTGATTTCATCAAAGCGTTAGCCATGTCTTTCACTTCCTGCTTGGCAAGTCATATGTTTCGAAATAAAATGGCAAATCTGGTTATCAGTCTGAGAAAAAATTCTCTGGTCCTTTTTTTAAAATTGTCCCCACAGAAATTTAGGCACACGAGCGAATACTTCTCCTTTTTTACGCCGAAATGATCCAGGAGCATCTCCACTCTTCTGAAATGATACCGGCTGGTTATGATAAATATCTTCTCACAAATATCTTTCTTCCTAAGAAAATCCGCGATTGACCTTATGTTTCCTACGGTATGAGGAGGAGTTTCCAGCAATTCGACATCTCGAATGATTGTATTCTCCTTCATTAGCTTGGGATTGCCACCGACAAAAACAGCTTTGAAATCAGGATGAGCTTCTATCATTTTCTCCGCGTCCTTGATCCGACAAAGACAATCCTGACTTATGATCTTATCATTCTCCTTGTTGCTGTTATAAAGGACGAAGATATAACCAGACTCGCTATTTTTCATTTTTTTAATCTTGATCAAACAAAAAACCGCCCCGAAGGACAGTCTAAAACATGGCTGGATTAGATGATTTCCCAATTAGGAAAATATTCTTTAAAATTTTCCCCTGGCTATCCATATGTTTATTCTCCCAATCTAATCCCGAATCGGGATTTTGTCAATTTTCTCGCTTGACCCATCTAGGCCACGAAGTCCAGATAATTTTTCGGCGTGATTACCGAAAAAGAAGAATTGGAATAACTTTCTTTCCAAATACAACTGCCGTCACTCCATAAATTTGTCAAAATTTTGGGATTCGGAATCCCAAAATTAGGCATTTTTATGATATTTTGCTTTTAAAAAGCCTCTTTACCTTAGATAGGCCCCGCTCTATTTTTCCCCTTTGTAAATCCAGCGATTTTTATCCAACCAGGCAAAATCAAGATTTGCGCATATCGCGAACTGTGGCATTTATGAGAATTTCTGTCGTATCAATAAGAGGTATACCAACTTTCAATTTTGACGCGATAAGCTGGAGATCAGTACAGGCAAGTAAAATAACTTCCGCGCCATTTTTCTGGAGAGAAGCACACACATTCTCTAATTTATTTTTCTGAATATCAGCTTCTCTTCCATTCAATAGATCGACGATTACACCATTCACGATGTCCTGTTCTTTTCTTGACGGGTAAAGAATATCGATTCCGGATTTTTTTAGCATACCTTCATAAATCTTACTTTTAATCGTAGTTTCACTTGCCAATACCCCGATTCTCTTTATTTTTTTACCCTTCAAAAACAGGACGGTTTCTTCCAGGATACTCAAAAAGGGAATCCCTGCGGATTTGCGAATTTCTCCTATAAACTTATGCAATGTATTACAGGGAAGTATCCCGAAATCCGCTCCGGATTTTTCCAAAATTTTCGCTCCGTCAATGAGGTATGGAATCATTTTTTCCACGTTAATTCCTTGAACTATCGCCTCATGCTCAATGATGAACGGGAAGGGTAAGTTGTATATTACTATCGGCGGATATTTCTCCTCGCCGTTTTTCCTAATCGATTCTATGACTGAAAGATAAACCTTCGCTGTTGTTTGCGGACCAACTCCGCCTAAAATTCCTAGTGTTTTCATAATTTTAATTTAGTTAAGGATGCCGGGCTATTGGAGACATTGCGTTGTCTTCCAATAGCCCAGCTTGTTTAATAGCTCCGATGCTTGATGGCATCAGGATGACCTTTCGCGTGAAGTATGAAAGTCTTATTGTAGCCAAAAGGAGAGGTGTGGACTTCGAGTCCCCATTCCCGACAGGCCTCCACTACTCTCTGGGAAATTTCCATAGCTACGCTTGGCGGAGCATAACTACTTGATAAGTGTCCAAAGGCAGCCACGACTAGGCGCGACGCAGCTATCTTTTCGACAATCCTCTTAATGTCCTTACAAAGTCTCTGGATTTGGCGATTCCCATCAGTTTCTTCAACATGGAATAAAGCCACGAGACATTCTTCGACATCCAAAAGCTTAGCTGTCGCCTCCTCAGGAGCAATCCCGCCAAGTCGCTCTGAGGGGCTCTCAACTTCAAATCCGAAACGATCGGCATGAAAAAAGATAACTTTCATCTTTGCCTCCTTTGGCATTTGGAAAGAACGATTAAAACGGACTTTTTAGCGACCAGTGGCTTTTTTGAAATTTTCCCAAATCCCCTCTACTTCACCACTTCATACAAAAACGCGCCGGCTTATGAGCCGGCGATTTAGTTCTAAGAAATTTATAAAACAAAATGGTCAGCTCAAAAACAGGCGCTTTGAGCTCCACCAAAAAGAAACTTTTTTGTAGCTAACAATTTTCATATGCTTGTACTGGGATAATAGTACAATTCAATATTTGAGTCAAATTTTATCTTTCAATCATTATTTCTCAAAAAAGCCTTCTCTGGCTTTGGAGCAGTTCAATTTCAGAATTTTTTCGATATTGCCCTAGACAATCGCCCCTAAAGCCTCTTTGAGTCTCGGCAGGTCTTCCCGGACAGTTTTCCAAACCTGTTCGATATTGACATAATTATACTCGTGAATCAAAATATTCCTCATGGCTGAAGCTTCCCTGGCTGGAAAACCAGGATTGTTCTTCAGAAATTCCTCGTCCAATTTACCAGCCGCTTCTCCGATGATTTCCAGCTGACGGATAACTGCGTCCTGCATCATCAAATCAGAAGAGAATTTTATCTGATTTATTCCCTTGGTATAAATTTCTATCCTAGAAACAGCCTCCTGAATATCTTTCAAATAAATTTGACTATCTTTTTTCATACAAGGTAATGAGATCCCTAAGGACATACGGACTTATTTCCGGTTTGATATTATCCTTGAGAGTCAAATCCACTTCTTCTCCTAAAATTTTCTCCAAATCCAATTTTATTTTAGCCATTTCAAAAAGACTCTTGATCTCATCGAATCCGACCAAAAAATCAATATCGCTTCCCGATTTATTTTCTTCTCTGGCAAAAGAGCCAAAAACCCCCAGGTAGTTAATCTGGTTCTTGGAACAAAAAATATCCGGATTTATTCGCTTTTCTAAAAGTTTGATTTGATTATTCATATTTCCAGTATATCAAAAAAATATCTTTAATCAAGTTTTTCCCAACAAAAAAAGCCCTGCTTGGCTTTGGAATGGAATAATAAGTTTTTTGGGACCGGAGGCAGGGAGAGTTATCTCCCCGCCTCCGGGTTGGGTGTCAGTTGACTAGAAGGACAGGCTGATGCCCATGAAGGCGACCAGCTCCGTCCCCCGGCCGTCCTCGAGGTTGCCCGCGAACGGCTGGGAGAAATCCACTCCCGGCAGGATGATGGACACATTGTCCAAAACCTGCCAGGAGGCCTGGGCGGTCAGCCGGCCGATCCAGGCCGACTTCCCGCCGTAGAGTCCACTGTCGTAGACGGCCCGCAAATCACCCTTGAGGGTCAGCGGGAAAATGAGCTCACCCGCCTTCCACTCAGGCCGGAGGCCGATGGCGCCTTGGAACCCGCCCTCGGAGAACTCGGAGTTCTCCTTGACCGGCTCGACCCACTCGGGCCGGACGTAGAAGAACACCTTAAAGATGTCAAAGACCGTGAGCATGTCCCAGCCCACCTCGGTCCAGACATTCCAATAGTCGGTCTGGAGGCCACCGGAACCGAAGCGGTTCCGGAGATCCCAGTAGCCAAAACCAACGTCAAGCTTGAAGCCGGAAAGATCACCGCTCCAGCCCAGGTTGAAGTCGGTCTCGTCGAGGCCCGACTCCTTGAGGCCGGTGAGGTTCCACATATAGATGT
>JBMOKR010000012.1:0-3798 GCA_049324335.1 Patescibacteria group bacterium
GGAATTGAAGCGGCGGCTCAGACTTTTTTTAATAAACACGCCAGAGAACTCTCCTTGGACGAGGCTACTCTTTTAGCCTCCCTTCCTCAAGCCCCCAGCTATTATTCCCCCTTTGGATCGCATTTAGATGCCCTGAAAGCCAGACAGGAATATGCGCTCAAGCAGATGTTTAATCAAGGGTATATCACCGAAGAACAGATGAATGAAGCCAAGTCGGCGGATGTTTTGGCTAAAATCAGTCCTTCTAAAGAAAACATAAGCGCTCCCCATTTCGTCATGTATGTGAAGGAATATATCGAAAATAAGTACGGGGAAGAGTTGGTCGAGCAAGGAGGACTTAAGGTTTACACTACGCTTGATTGGGATAAGCAAGAAGCGGCAGAAAAGGCAGTTAGAGAAGGAGTAGAGAAGAACGCTAAGGCCTACCAAGCCAACAATGCGGCGCTCGTAGCTATCGATCCTAAAACCGGGCAAATCTTAGCCATGGTGGGCTCCAAGGATTATTTTGGAGAGAGTTATCCCCAAAATTGTGTTCCTGGAAAAAATTGCCTCTTTGAGCCCAATGTTAACGTAGCTATCCGAGATCGTCAGCCAGGCTCTTCCTTCAAGCCCTTTGTTTATCTCAAGGCTTTTACCAAGGGCTATACTCCCGAGACTCAACTTTGGGATGTGGATACTGATTTTGCTACAGATTCTGGAGAATATAATCCTAAAAATTATGACGGAAATAATCGAGGGCTTCTCAAGATGAAAGAAGCTTTGGCGATGTCTCTCAATGTTCCAGCGGTCAAGACTTTGTATCTAGCTGGCGTTAAGGAATCAGTTTCACTGGCCAAATCAATGGGTATCACTACGCTTAATCAGCCAGATCGTTATGGATTGTCTTTGGTTTTAGGGGGTGGAGAGGTGAAGTTGCTTGATCACACTAACGCTTTTGCCACTTTGGCAACTGGAGGAATATATCGTCCGAAGACTCCGATTCTCAAAATAGAGAACAACCAAGGAGAGATTCTTGAGGAATATAAGCAGAATAAGGGAGAGCGAGTGGTGGAGGAAAAATATGTTGCTATGCTGGACTACATACTTTCAACCAATGATCTTCGTGCTCCGGTTTTTGGATCTAATAATCCTTTGGCTTTCTCTAATCGGGCTGTAGCAGCCAAAACCGGAACTACTAACGAGTGGCGAGACGGTTGGACTATGGGATTTACTCCTGGGATAGCAGTGGGGGTTTGGACAGGAAACAATAATAATGCCACCATGGCCAGTGGAGCGGATGGCGTATACACAGCTGCTCCGATTTGGCGAGCCTTTATGGATGAGGCTTTAAAAAATTCAGCTATTGAAGAGTTTCCTCGTTATGATAAGGATGAAGACGCTCCGGAAAAGCCCATACTCAAAGGGGAATTGGAATTTGAAAAGGATGAGATAAAGGTCTGCAAGATTCCTGGTAAAGATGACGAATACTGCTTAGCTTCGGATGCTTGTCCTGACAAATACAAAAAGAAAAGGAAGTTCTTGAATGCTCACACCATTCTTTATTATGTTGATAAGGATAATCCTCGAGGAGACTATCCTGATAATCCAGAAAAAGATCCTCAATTTAAGAAATGGGAAAGAGCGCTTGAAAAGTGGGCGGAGAAAGAGGATTATGAAGCCTCCGATCCACCTGAAGATAAGTGCGAAGATAGCGATTTTGAAAACTAGCTGTTAATCCAAAGTCTTTGAACATTTTAAAACTCCCCACAAGGCAGGGGAGTTTTTTGTCTCTAGATTTATACTTCCGTAACTCGCTCAATCTCAGAGAGAGAGGTCTCTCCCTCTAGAACTTTTAGTATTCCATCCTGAAGCATAGTAAGCATACCGCTAGCCTGGGCTGTTTCTTGTATTTTGGAAAGAGAGGCTTTTTCGTTGATAAGAGCCTCTATGGTCTTGTCTATAAGTAGGATCTCTGAAATAGTAGTTCTTCCTGAGAAACCCAGGTTATTACACTTGGGGCATCCCTTGGGCCTGAAAGCGAACTCAGTTTCCGGAATGGGAACTTTTGTTTCGGGGGATATCTCTGAGACAACTTTTTGAATGAGCGCCCTTTCTTCGGGAGAAAGAGCGTATTTTTCCTTACATTCACAAAGTTTTCTTACTAGCCTTTGAGCCATAAAAGCATTGACTGAGACGGCGATATCGTCAGGAGATATGTTCATATTCAGCATTCTTTGGATGGAACTGCTGGCGTTGTTGGTATGTAATGTGGAAAGGACCAAGTGTCCAGTGAGAGAGGCTTGAACAGCAATTCCAGCCGTTTCTTCATCTCTTATTTCTCCAATCATCATGATATCTGGATTCTGACGAAGAAGCGACCTAAGAGCAGAAGCAAAAGTGTAGCCGTCCTTGTCTGAAACCGACGTTTGGAGAATTCCGGGAAGCTGGTATTCTATTGGATCTTCTACAGTGATAACTTTGACTCCGGGTTTGTTGAGATAGCTTAGGATGCTATAGAGAGTGGTAGTCTTTCCGCTTCCAGTCGGTCCGGTATTTAGAAATATTCCGCTGGGCTTTTTGACAGCTTCTTGAATTTTTTCCAAATTTTCCTTTCGTAGGCCGAGATTATCCAGCTCGAGAGCCACGGCTCCCTTATTGAGGAGACGCATCACAGCCGTTTCTCCGAATCCTCCCAGTATTATGGACAATCTGATGTCGATGCTTTTCTCGCTCAATAAGTCAGCTTTGTCTTCGAAATTAATACTAAAGCGACTATCAACAATACCTTGCCTGACTTCGGCCTTAAGTCCTCCCAGAATCTTTATTTCTCCCAGAAGGTTGGGATAATCATTGATTTGTATTTCTCCCACTTTCTCTAATATTCCATCCAGTCGGAAACGTACCAGGACCTTGTCTTCCCCGGGCTCTAGATGGATATCGCTAGCCCCTAAAATGACAGCCAGAGAAAAAATCAATTTGTTGACTTCATTTTTTGGAGAAGCATCTAGCAATTTCTGGAACTCCTGGAAATTTTTTGAAGTTTCCCTAACCTTTTCCAAGACGTCTCCGGAGATCAAGATTTTTCTAGCAAAAATCTGATTCATGAGTTGCTCATATATCTCCTCTAAGAATTCTCCTTGCCCGGTGACTCTCTGGACTTCTTCGACGGTAGTTATTCCCTCAATCGCTTTAAGTATGCCATCTTGAAGCATGGTTACCATTCCAGATTCTAGGGCGGCCACAGCCAGCTCTGTTTTTCCGGCCATTTCCTGGATGAGCTTCTCAATTTCCGGATTCATGGTAAAGACTTCAAAAATTCCAACCCGACCCTTATATCCAAGATTATTACATTTTGGACAGCCCTTGGGTCGATAAAGCTTCTCTACCTTGCTGGGAACATCTAACTTGGCCTTGGGGGATATTATGGAAATAATTTTTTTGATAGATTCGATAGACTCTTCGGCCGGAGCGTATTCTTCCTTACAGTGCGAACAGAGCTTCCTTACCAATCTTTGCCCGATTATGGCATTCATGGAGGAAGGAATCAAAGAGGGCTTCACTCCCATTTCTATAAGTCTAGGGATGGTAGCGGTAGCGCTGTTGGTATGGAGCGTAGATAAGACCAAGTGTCCAGTAAGAGAGGAATTTATGGCAATGTCAGCTGTTTCATCATCACGGACTTCTCCAACCAAGATAATATCCGGATCTTGACGAACAATGGCCCGAAGACCGGTGGCAAAGGTATAGCCTCGAGACTTTTCAACCTGGGTCTGAGATATTCCCTTAAGTTCATATTCAATAGGATCTTCTATGGTTATG
>JBMOKR010000013.1:0-3779 GCA_049324335.1 Patescibacteria group bacterium
ACTTCCTTAGTCCATTCTTTGCCAGGAGTCAAAAACGAGCTTAAGGGCGAAGCTGAAGACCGCATCAATATAGCGGTCCTGGGAATGCGGGGAGAAAATGTCGAAGGAGGCGGACTTCTGGCCGACACTATCATAGTCGTGAGCATCAAGCCTAAAGAAAACAAGCTTTCTATGATTTCTGTCCCTCGAGATCTTTTCGTCACCGTCCCAGGAACTTCTGACAAACAAAAAATTAATGCTGTCCATCATTACGGAGAACAGAAAAGCAAAGGACAGGGATTGGAAGATATGAAAACGGTCCTTTCAGAAGTTTTAGGAATAGATGTTCAATATGCCGCCAGCATCAATTTCGAAGGATTCAAGCAGTTCGTCAATGCCATCGGAGGAGTAGAAATAACTCTGGACAAGGCCTTTGAGGAGCCCATGCAATTCCAGGAAGAAAAAGTCTGCGACCCCAACGTCTTTACTAAGCCGACCGGCAATTACGAATACAAATACTACACTCGCCAAGACGGAACTAAATACATTGCCAAGACTTATCCGCTTTGCTTGAATCCCAATACTGAATGTGGGGGAGATTTCAAGCTTCCAGCCGGAAAACAGACCCTGAATGGAGACCAGGCTCTCTGCTTCGTCCGTTCCCGTAAAACTTCCAGCGACTTTGAACGAGCCAAAAGACAGCAACTCCTAATCCAAAACATCAAAGACCAATTGCTGAGCGCTGGAACTCTCACTGATTTTTCCAAATTGAGCGGAATATTAGACAGCTTAGGAAACAATGTCCGCTCGGACTTGGCTCTCTGGGAGATGAGCCGTTTCTACGAGCTGTATTCCCAGATGAATAACCCGAGTATCGCCCAGAGAGTTCTAGAGAACTCAGAAGAGGGCCTGCTTTATAACCCAACTGACTCAGATCCGGCTGTCGGCTATATCCTGCTTCCGATTGGAAACAATTACGACCGCATCCATGCCATGGCTAAAGATATTTTCACCTTGCCCGCCCAATCAGATATCAAGCCGAAGTAATTTCAGTTTTTAGTTATTAGTTTTTAGTTTTTAGCTAGTCAAGTTTTTCATGGATTCCAGTTACCCAGGCCTAGAAAAAAATAACAAAAGGACCAGCGGGAAGAAATTCCTGGTCTTTTTTGTTTCTCTCGTTTTACTCATTGGCAGTTTCTACCTGGGATTTGAAAGGGGGAAAGAAAAACAGCTCAGCGAATCACAATCTAAAATCTCCCTGGTTGATTCCTTTGTGTCTAACCGACTTTCTTCCCAAGAAACTTCTCTGGACTTTTCTCTTTTTTGGAAAGTCTGGGATTTGCTCAAGGAAAAGCATATCGACCGAGGAAGTTTTGACGCCAGAAAATTGATGTACGGAGCCATAAAGGGCATGCTTAGCGCTACTGGTGACCCCTATTCCAACTTCTTTGATCCAGAAGAAACTAAGAGCTTCACCGAAGAACTAAACGGAAGCTTCGAAGGAATCGGGGCAGAACTGGGAATCAAAGACAAGCTACTCACTATCATTACTCCGCTTCCAGAATCTCCGGCTGAAAAAGCCGGCCTCCGCGCTGGAGACAAAATAATCAAAATCGATGACAGAAACACAAATGACTTGGGAATCGATCAGGCTATTGATTTGATTCGAGGCAAGAAAGGGACGGAGGTCCGACTTACTATCTTCCGAGAGGGCGAAGAATCGGCCCGAGAAGTGAAAGTAACCCGAGACGTTATCCATCTTAAGAGTCTCGTTTCTGAATTTAGGGAAGATGGAATCGCCTATGTAAAAATAAATACTTTTTCCGAAGATACTACCAAGGAATTCCGTATTTTTGCCAATACCGTCTTGGAGAAAAAATCCTCCGGGATAGTTCTTGACCTTCGCAATAATCCCGGCGGATTGGTGGACAAATGCGTAGAAATCGCCAGCCTCCTGATTGAAAAAGGCCAAGTGGTAGTTATTGAAGAAGACAACACCGGACAGAAAAAAGAACTCCGCACGACCGGAGGCGATCGTCTCAGTCAAATCCCTCTCGTTGTCCTCATTAATGAAGGAAGCGCCAGTGCTTCTGAAATTCTCGCCGGCGCCCTTAGGGACAATCGAGGAGTCAAGCTAGTCGGAAAGAAATCTTTTGGCAAGGGATCAGTCCAAGAATATGCGCTTCTTCCCGGAGGAACCAGCGCCAAAATTACCATCGCCAAATGGCTCACTCCAAGAGGAGAATACATAATGGAAAAAGGCATAACGCCTGACACGGAAATTGACTTTACCCAGAAGGATATTGATGACAAAAAGGACGTTCAACTGGAAAAAGCCCTGGAAATTATCCGAAGAGAGTTGGCTAAGTGAAAAATTTGCCAGGATCCTTTTCCTTGTCTATAATGGATGAGAACTTATGGAAGTGATTCTTCAAAAAGACTTGAGAGGACTAGGAAAAGAGGGAGACCTCAAAGAAGTTTCTGACGGGTATGCTCGGAATTTTTTGTTTCCCAAGGGACTAGCTCGACCAGCCACTCAGGAAGCAGTGAGCGAAGTCCAAAAGAAAAAGGACCAAGAAAAAGTTCGCGAAGAACTGGAAAAATCGACCTACCAAAAAATGTCCGAGTCTCTGAAAGAAAAAACCTTCC
This sequence comes from Patescibacteria group bacterium, assembly GCA_049324335.1. Classification (GTDB taxonomy): domain Bacteria; phylum Patescibacteriota; class Minisyncoccia; order Moranbacterales; family UBA2206; genus JBMOKR01. The sequence continues at coordinate 2,629 of JBMOKR010000013.1, forward strand.
ATCTGACAGCGAAGGCCAAAGAGGGGAAGCTATTCGGTTCCATTACTTCCAAGGAGCTTTCTGGGATTCTAAAAAGTTCAGGATTTGAAGTTCAGGAAGAATGGATACATTTGGACAAGCCTCTCAAGAACCTGGGAGTACACCCCTTATCGTTGAAATTTCCCCTGGGAATAAGCGCCGAGATAAAAATAGAAATCCAGGAAGAAAAATAGTTTTTTAATTTTTTTCAATAGTTTTTAAAGTCGCGGGGGAAGCGACTTTTTGTCTGATTTGATTCCGGACAAATCTTCCCTAAGTAAATAATAATTTAATAAAATTCCTATGGAAAAACAAAAAACAAAATTCATCTTCGTCTTCGGAGGAGTGATGTCCGGAATCGGCAAGGGCATCGCCGCTTCATCTATCGCTAAGATAATTCAATCCAAGGGATTTTCCGTCACTTCCATAAAAATCGACCCCTATGTGAATGTCGATGCTGGAACGATGAACCCGACCGAGCACGGAGAAGTTTTTGTTTTGGATAGCGGCCTTGAAACTGATCAAGACATGGGAAACTATGAAAGATTCCTAGGAATCACGCTTCCTCCCACCAACTATATGACGACGGGAAGCGTTTATCAGAAAGTCATTCAAAGGGAACGCAATTTGGAATACAGAGGCAAATGCGTCCAAATTATTCCTCACGTCACCGGAGAAGTCATCCAGACCATTGAAAAATCCGCTACCGTCAACAAGGCTGAATTCGTGGTAGTGGAAGTCGGAGGAACAACCGGGGACTATGAAAACGATCTCTACACCGAAGCAGCCAGACAGATGCGGATGCACCACCCGGGAGATGTCCTTTTTGTAATGATCAGCTACGTTCCTTATCCTCATATAATGGGCGAGATGAAAACTAAGCCCACCCAGCAAGCCGTGAGGTCCCTAAATGCCGCCGGGGTCCAGCCGGATATTATCATCGCCCGGAGCGAAGTTCCCATTGACGACAAACGGAAAGACAAGATTGCCCATTTTTGCAACGTTTCTGATGAGGATGTGATTTCCGCCCCAGATGTTGAAAGTATCTATGAAGTTCCTGTCAATTTCGAGAATGACAACCTAAGTGTCCGAATCCTGGGAAAACTAGGACTCAAGCCCCGCCAAAAGGATCT
>JBMOKR010000014.1:0-3749 GCA_049324335.1 Patescibacteria group bacterium
CCCACTCGACTTGCATGCCTTATCCACGCCGCCAGCGTTCATCCTGAGCCAGGATCAAACTCTCAATAAATGTCTAAATTTTCTTCGGAAAATTTAGCCACATTTATTAGAGTCCGCCTTGGGCGGACCAAGGGCCCACCGCTACACGAAACTCTAATAAATTATTAAAGAAAATAAATTCTTCATTGTTTGAATAGACTCTAATTTGTCCCGATTGCTCGGGACGAGGACTAATCGCAAAAAATTGCGATTTCGCTTGTATTCTAAATTGTCAAAGTTCCTGTTCTTATTCCGTGAGAATAAAAAACACAGCAACAAAAATATTTGGGAAAATACTTCTGTAGCTGTATCTTCTTAACGCTCAGATTTTCAATCAACTTTTAAGCTTATTTTCCTGCTTTTTTGGTCTTAATAATTATGAGTTATTACTACCGTTAAGTATTCTAGCAGACCTAGAAAACTTGTCAACCCCGTTAAATTGCGACGGAGTCGCACCTTCCCAGAGGAAGGATTTAACGGGGTCAACCCCTGTTAAATTTCCATCCCCGTGAAACCTATTTAACGGGGTCAAGGGGGCAAATTTTAACACCCCACGTCTCCCTAACGCGAGGTGTTATTGGAACGGCTATGCCGCTCCGAGGGCAGTTGCCCTACCAAGACATTATGCCACTTCTGAAGCTTTGCGAACCAGTAAGGAAACGGGGACTTGAGCCTCGAGACCTCGACTACCGAGCCTCAGACCCGAAACTAGCTGGCAAAAGGCATGCTCACCGCTCTCCTGTAGAAGATTGGTTAGTTCGGGTCCGGAAAGAACCCGGGTTTCCTGCTGGCCAACCCCAGCAGCTTCACTTGTGGACATGGCGCCTCCCCTCTCCTCCGTATCTTTTACCTAAAACAAAAGCGCTTACTCCCAATGAGCAAAGCGCCACTTTTAACTATAAGTCTTCAAAACTTTTCTGACCCTATTTGAAAATGAATTTTTGTTTTGACCGAGCATAAGAGCGAAAATCAATACTTATGCCTCCACGCCTATATTATACTCCTTCTGCCAAAAAAGTTATCCACAGAGCTATTTAGGCCTTATAGTCTCGAGATTTCCCGGCATCCATTTTCGGAGAACCTCCGGAATAACGACGCTTCCATCAGCTTGCTGATAGTTTTCGAGAATGGCGATAAGCGGTCGAACGGACGGAAGCGCGGTATTGTTAAGCATATAGACATATTTCCGATTGCCTTCTTGGTCTTTGTATTTAACATTTAAGCGTCTTGCTTGCCAATCCAAAAAGTTGGAAGCGCTTCCGGTTTCTCCATATTTCTCAAGTCCCGGCATCCAAGCCTCAATATCAAACATCTTATATTTTCCGGCTGACATATCGCCGGTACAGATTCTCAGTTGCCTATAAGGAAGACCCAATTCTTCATGCATCTCCTTGGAAATTCCAACCATTTCTTCCTGAAGCTTATCCGTCAAATCAATATCAGCCGGAGCCAGCACCACCTGCTCGACTTTCATAAATTCATGCACCCGGTAAAGTCCCTTGTTATCCTTCCCATAATCTCCAATCTCACTCCGATAACACTGGGAAAATCCACAAAGCTTCATCGGAAGCTTTTCCGCTTCCAAAACCTCTCCGGAATAATAGGCCAGAAGAGAGGGTTCGGCCGTTCCGACCAGGAATTTTTTCTCTTTGCTCACGCTTCCATCTACTTCTTTGTCGCGCGTAGCGATTTGGTAGATATTGTCTGATTGGCTGTCATATTCCTTGCCTTTGAAATATCCGCTTCCGAAAAGGGCGAACTCGCGAATCAAAGTCGGAGGAATCATAGGAGAGTATCCCTTTTCAACCATCTTGGAAAGAGCATACTGCATAAGCGCCATCACCAGAAGCGCCCCTTCGTTTTTGAGATAGTATCCGCGGTACCCGGAAACCTTGGCGCCTCTTTCCAAATCGAAAATATCCAAAGCTTCCCCGATTTCAATATGAGTCTTGGGAACAAAATCAAATTTCGGCTTTTCGCCCCAAGCATATATTTCCACATTCTCGCTATCATCTTTTCCAATGGGAGTGTCAGGCGCGTGAACGACCGGAACCAGGACCATAAGGTCATCGAATTTGTCTTTGACTTCTTTGAGTTTCGGCTCGATTTCGGCCATTTTTTCCTTGACCTCTTTTCCCTGCTCAATGATGCCGTTCCTGTCTTCATCCTTGGCCGATTTCATCATTTCATTAAGCTCATTCTTTCGAGCGCTGAGAGTCTCCGTAATCTGCATCAATTTCACCCTTTCCTCGTCCACTTTTAAAAGTTCCTCCAGATCCAGCTGGATATTTTTCTCCTTTATGGCCTTTTTCAAAGCTTCCACATTTTCCCGGATAAATTTGATATCTAACATATATTTTACTCTTAATCTTACCTTTATTTTATATCATATTCCTCCCGCCAAGGAAATCCTTGTCGGTCAAACTCTTCCCGGATCTCTTTTTTGACCAAGGCATACATATCCTTGAGCTGAGGAAAGGCTTCGACTTCCTTTTTGCCATAAATTCCAATCAGTTCATCATCATCGAATCCGGCGCTTCCCATCTCAAAAGTATGCATGCTGGTCTCCAGTTTGTCTAAAGCTTTGATGTATCGGGATTCTTTAGTTTTCCCCTGCTCATACTCTTCCCAAAGAAAGAATATCTCTTCCCCCAGACCTTCTGGAAGCGTCTCCCGAATTCTTTTCATTGCTTCGAGCTCTCCCGCTTCCTTTTTTTCTCGAGAAAAAACCTTCTGTCTTATAAGCCTCGCATCAATATCTCCAGTAATAGCTTCAGCTAAATCATGAACTAGGGCAATTTTGACTGCTTTCAAAATATCAATTTTGAGTTTAAGCTCTTCCGCTAAGAGAAAAGTCATCAAAGCTAATCGCCAGGAATGGTCGGCGCTTGAGTCTCCAATACATTTTTCATCAGCCTTGAAACGATAAGTCGTCTTAAGGCGTCCGATAAGGTGGATAAATTCCAAAATTTTTTTCAGATTTTCCATCTTTCAATTTAGAAGATTTATATATTTCCGACTTAAAAGCTTCCAGTCTCACAATTTTTGTTTCGAGCTTGAATTCCTGAAGCTTTTTCTCAAGTTCTGACAAATCAACTTTTTGGTCATATCCAAGCGCAATCACATCCGGACGATATTTCTCAATCACGGCGTATCTATCTTTCAAGCTTCCCAGAATTATTTCATCAGCCAAACCGCTATTCTTAACTGTTTCCAATCTATCTTGCTCTCCATTCTTTGCCTGTTGCTTCTTAACCTCAAGAACAGTCTTGTCCCTGGCCACAACGACAATCAGATATTCTCCTAGCTTCTTAGCTTGCACCAAATAGTTCTCATGCCCAGGATGAAAGATATCAAAAGTCCCAAAGGCCATTATGGTTTTCATTTTTTCTTTATCGCCGGAAAGATTACCGTTTCCCGGACGGATTTGTTCATAAGAAACGCGAAGAAGCGTTCGCCCATTCCAAATCCGAAAGCCGGTGGCATGCCGTATTCCAAAGCTTCGACAAAGTCTTCGTCGATCATCTGAGCTTCCTTGTCTCCCGCTTCGCGAAGCTTGGACTGCTCGTCGAAACGTCTCTTTTGTTCAAGCGGATCATTGAGCTCAGCAAAACCATTCCCGAGTTCCGCTCCTCCAGCCATCGGTTGCATCCTGAGAACTTTCTTGGGATTTTTGGGATCAATTTTAGCTAGTGGCGAAACAAGAAGCG
>JBMOKR010000015.1:0-3643 GCA_049324335.1 Patescibacteria group bacterium
ATGGATGCGCTTAGAAAGGAGTAATAATGGAGTGAATTAAGCAACAAAAGAGGAAAAAAACAAGATTGTGGGGGTTGGCTGGACATGCTAATCTAAGGGTACTTGAAATAAATAACTTCATCCAATCAAATAATTTAACCCAGTTGGACAGTTGGGATTTGGCGGGGGAACGGGGTGAAAAAATATGGAAGAAAAAATAAGCGAAGGAGAGATATTGGAGAGCGAGACTCGGGAAGCATTAGAAAAAAAGCCCAAGAAGCGAGTTGATATCTATGTAGAGCTGGCGCTATTCTTGGTCCTGGGAATCTTAATGGGAATTGCCATCAAGACTGAAGCTAGCAAGAAACTGACGATTGGCTTTGATGATTATAAGATGAATATTCTACCGAAAGGTTATGACATAAACCAACTTCAGAAAGAAGAGATTCAAAAACAAATCGAGGAAAGTCAGAAGCAAGCTGAGTCTGAGGGACAGACATTTGAAAATAATGCCGAAGGAGTATCAGGAGGAAGTTGTCAATAGATACAAATTATAAACAGATTAATCAAAAGAGGGAGGGCGAGAAAAAAATATGGAAGAATTTAAAAACGAAACCCAGGAAGTAGGGGCGCAGGAGGAAAAGACTGCCCAGGAATCGAAAAAAGTAAAAAATCTCATTTCCGCAGTAGTTCTTTTAGCGGGACTTCTCCTGGGAAGCGTCTTTGTTGATGTGGCGCAGTTATTTAAGGGAGAGGGCTTTTCTCGGAAGAACCTAGGAAGATCGAATGTCTTTGAGGCGGATGGAAAGACCTGGGTGGCCTATCAAGAGCCGGGCGTTAAGGTCAAGGTGATAAGCGATGATAATTGCGCTGAATGTAATCCGGGAGAGGCTCTAGTTTGGCTTCGCCGGGTAATGCCGACGGTTTCTGCGGAGAAAGTGGCTTTTGATTCAGAAGAGGGAAAGGCTCTCGCTGAGAAATTCAATCTGAAATCCATCCCAGCTTTTATCTTCGATGGGAATGTGGCCAAGACAGATTTTTATCTCCAGGCTCAAGTACTTTTTGAAAAGAAGGACGACAGTTTTCTTTTCAATGTCCAGGAACTGGGAATCGCTCCGGGAAAATTCTTGGCTATGCCGGAAATTACCGAGGAAGACGCCACTTTGGGAAACAAGGAAGGTTTGAAGCTGGTAGTTTTTTCTGATTTCCAGTGTCCCTATTCCAAGCTTTTCCAGAAATCACTCCGGGAGAACGCTAAAAACTTTTCTGACAGGGTGGAATTTGTTTTCAAACATTTCCCACTGAATTTTCACAAGCAGGCCGAAAACTCTGCTTTAGCTTCCGAGTGCGCCAGGGAACAAGGCAAGTTTTGGGAATATGCCGACAAGCTTTTTGAAAAGCAGAATGAATGGGGAAACACGGAAGGAGCGGCTGTTTTCAAAAATTATCTAGGCGGTCTGGGGATGAATTTCAACCAGTTCAGCCAGTGTTTGGACAGCAAGAAATATCAGGATAAGGTTAACAAGGATAAGGAAGAAGCGGCTTCCTTTGGAATCTCTGGAACTCCGGCTGTCTTTGTGGGAGATCAGTTCAAAAATGGCGCTATGAATAGCGAACAACTCAAGAACATAATTGAGGAAGAGCTTGGCAAGTAGTCTTTAGGAAATATCTTCAAAGCGCCCCGCCCTTTGCTGACAAAGGGCGGGGCGCTTTTCGTATGAAAAAAACCCGAATCGTGCTATAATTCTCCTATGAAGACTCATAAGAAATCCTTTGAGATAATTTTTTATGCTCGCGGAGGACAGGGCGCTAAGACGGCGGCTGAGATTATCGCTCAGGCGGGAGCGCGAGAAGGGAAGTTTGTCCAATCTTTTCCTAATTTCGGTCCGGAAAGGAGCGGGGCGCCAACCCGGACCTATGTTCGGATTTCCGACTTTCCTATTCGAACTAAGGAGCCGATTGAAGATCCTGATCTCATTGTTGTTTTGGATGAGACGGTGATGGGGAGCGAGAAGGTTAAGGGCAATCTTACGAAAAATGACATCATTATTGTGAATACCAGAAAGAGTCAGGAAGAAATCAGAAAAGAATTGGATTTCCCAGGAAAGGTTTTTGTGGTCGATGCTAATGGAATTTCGATGAAAATTATCGGACAGCCTCGTCCTAACACGGTTATTCTGGGCAAGATTGTCCAGGTGGCAGAAATCGTGAAGCTTTCCAATATTATTTTAGAATTCAAGAAGATATTTGAAGAAAAAATCGGCCAGGAGGCGACGGGAAAAAATATTCGGGCGATTGAAGAGGCATACGATAGTATCTAATGGACTACGAATTACCCCACTTAGGCTACGAATTACTAATCTATACTAATATACTAATGAAGTTTATATTCTCTCTTGAGTATTCGTATATTGGTAAGAATTCGTAATTAGTAGCTAATTTATGGAAGAAGGAGCGATAATAAAACATGATATCAAGAAATCTCCGCGAACGGGTGACTGGCGATATATGAAACCGGAAGTGGACAAGGAGAAGTGCATTGGTTGCGCCAGTTGCGTTCCGTATTGTCCGGAAGCCTCTATAGAAATGAAGACTTTCAAGAAAAGTCCCAAAAAGAAAGCGGACATTGATTATGATTTTTGTAAGGGCTGTGGAGTTTGCGCCCAAGTTTGTCCTGTAAAAGCCATAAAAATGACGCAAAATAGATGACAGCTAACAATAAAAAAAATAAGTTGGCCCTCACTGGGGGCGGGGCGGCGGCCCAGGCGCTTCGCCAAATAAATCCGGAAGTGGTGGCCGTTTATCCGATTACTCCGCAAACGACCATTATTGAAACTTTCTCCAAGATGAAAGCGGATGGCCTGGTGGACACGGAAGTTATTCAAGCCGAATCGGAACATAGCGCTCTGTCAGCTTGCGTAGGCGCGGCGGCCTCGGGAGCGCGAACGGCGACAGCTACTAGCTCTCAGGGATTGGCTCTTATGCATGAAGTTCTCTATATCGCGAGTGGTATGCGTTTGCCAATTCTCATGCTGGTTTCAGCTAGAGCTCTTAGCGCTCCGATCAATATTCACGGTGATCACAGCGATGTGATGGGAGCGCGCGACAGCGGATGGATTCAGCTTTTTGCCGAAAATGTCCAAGAGGTCTATGATCTTTCCTTCATCGGACTAAAATTGGCGGAGAAAGTTAAACTTCCGGTCATGGTGATTATGGACGGATTCAATACTTCGCATAGTGTGGAAAACTTGGAAATTTTGGAAGACTCTCGGGTTAGAGATTTTCTGGGAGAATATGAAGCAGAAAACTCCCTTCTTGATATCAAGCGTCCAATGACCTTTGGTCCGCTGGCTCTTCAGAATTCCTATTTTGAATTCAAAATTGACCAAGCCGAAGCGATGGAGCGAGTATTTTCGGAATTTCCCAAAATTGCCAGAGAGTTTTCGGAATTGAGCGGAAGAAAATACGGATTTTTTGAAAAGTATAATTTTCGAGATTCAGAGAAGGCTATGGTAATGATTGGATCGGCAACTGGAACGGCCAAGGACGCGGTAGACGATCTGGAAGAAAAAACCGGAATACTTAAGCTCACGCTCTTCCGGCCTTTTCCGAAAAGGCAAGTAGCCGAGACTCTCAAAGATAAAGAGCGGATAGCTGTTCTCGA
>JBMOKR010000016.1:0-3633 GCA_049324335.1 Patescibacteria group bacterium
ATCCTCCACGACCAAAATAGAGGAATCTTTCCGCACCTCGATTTTGGAATGAAAATCCTTGATATACCAATCCGTAATCTGATCCGGAGTCCTGGCCGAAGAAATTCCAGGAAAAAGCAGAAATAAAAATATTCCGAGTATTATTTTTTTCATAAGTTATTCCGACTTTATAGATAAATTTTAACACATTGGAAAGGCGGGCTGGGGATTTCTTCCCTAGCCCGCCCGTTGCATCTTCCCGATAGCCTCAAAAAGAGGCGCAATCTTAGCGCAATCTATGCCCTCCTTTACCGCACCAAGTAGCCCTTGGATATTTGTGCTGTCCCGCTGGATACCTTGAAGCTTTCCAATGATATCCTCGGGAACGTTCTGCATGACCACCATGCCCAGGTGAACAAGAACCATCTCGCCAGTCCTGGCAGAAGTATCGTTTTCCACGCCCCTGAAAACGACCTCGGCCTCGCAGATCGCGCTTGAGTTTTCCAGGAGCCTGACTGGGACAAGCAGGTGAGAAAGAACCAACAGGCTTTCAGCTTCTCGGCTAAGGCCCAGTCCCTTCAGGTTTTCCAAGCAATCCCCGAGATGTTTCTCGCCTCCAAAAAAAACGCAAACGGTTTCAAGATCTATCTCCTCCTTGCCCATCTGACTGGACAGCTGAGACAGCGCCTCTACCGCTCCCGGCTTCAGACCCGAACGCCTGGCGAAATCTTGGATGGTGCCATCTCCCGAAACCACGGAACAAGCCAGTCCTCCCGGCCTCTCCACGCTACAACTCTCCAGGATGCGCGAGATGAGATTCTGCGCCGCCTGGTTTATCAATACTCTCTTCTCCATTTTCGGCGCCTCCTCTCTCATTTCTTTACAGTCCCTAAAAGCCCCAGAATCTCCTGGGCTTCTTTGGAACTTATTTTTTGAATGACCACCCCTCCTTGGGCAAACACAAAATCTCCCTCGTTCAATTCTAAAAGGCTTCCCGCCTCTTGTCTACTTCCATCCGGATTCTCTAAAACAGCCTTTCCGTTCGATATAGAAACCACTTTTTTAGGAATAGTGAGACACATGCCATTCTTGTCTAAAAACTACTAACTAAAAACTAAATTATTCGCACGACCAAAATTCATAAAAATCCGCCTCAATTTTGCCTCGTTGGATATTTTCCAAAACCTCTCGGAAATTCTTGGCCCCTCGCGTATCAATTTTTTTCATCTTCTTTCCCTTAAGCGCTATCCTTATTATATCCTTTTCTGAAGCGATGTCATCGGGAGAAGAAAACAGAAACTTATCCGCTTTGCTTTTGGCGATACTTCCCAAGTCTATCTTTTTTCTTCTGGCCAGCCTACTCAACTCTCGAAGCGTGAGAGTTCCGGAAAGTTCTTTTCCGGTCAAGGCCTTTTTGGCGATACAATTAGTGATAGAAATTGTCCGGATATTCTCCTGGTCGATTTTTTCTTTCTTGGCCCAGTCGTTTTTCAGCCACTTGGCCATAATTTCATCGGCCGAGTTGGTTTCAGAAATGAATTTAAGAAGTTCGGGGAAATATTTTTTGACAAAAAGGACGAAGCTAGGACAGTTACCGCCAAGTAAAAACTTTCTTTCTTTCTTCTCAATTTCTCTTCCCAATCTCTCGCCAGCTTCTCCTATGGCTGGATCCAGAAGAAATATTTTCTCAAATCCCAACTCGCGCAAAAATCCAAAAAACTTTTCCCGACTGTCCAATTCTGGAAAAACGGAGCCGAACTTTCCTAGCAGAAAAGGATCAATCATAGCTACCGACAAGATATTTAGGTCTTCTAGTTCTTTCAGCGCGGCCTCCTCATCTGTCTTTTCCGTAAGCGAAGCTGTCGGACAGACCGCAACACACTTTCCACAAAAAATACAGTCGAGTGGTTGCCCATAAGGAGTGGAAACCTTAACATCCCCGGAGCGAAAATTAAATCCGAATTCCTGAGTCGGACAGACACTCACACATCTCCGACATTCCACGCAAAATTCAGCTCTCTTTGAGATACAAGGATTATTTTCATCCACTAGATAGCGCTTTTTATTGTCCAGAAGCAAATCCAGCTCCTCAGCGCCAGTAATTTCTTCGCGCCTGGGAATAAAATGGAAGTTTTCAATTCCATATTCTTCCGCCAAATCCTGAAGCTCGCACTGCCGATTTTTCTTACAGGTAGCGCATTTTCCAGCATGATCGGCCCAAAGAAGCTCCAGATTGATCCTTCTGGCTTTAGCAATTTTTTCGCTTTCCGTCCTGACTTCCAGCCCTTCACAAACTTTCATTCCGCAAGAAGTCAGAAGCTTCTCACTTCGATTAGTTTCGACCAGACACAACCGGCAGACCTGTTCTTTGGGAAGCCCGTCGAAATTACAAAGGGTCGGAATACGGATTTTACTGCGCCGGCAGACATCCAAAATAGTCTCCCCTTCCTTGGCTGTATATTTTTTATTGTTGATTTTTATATTAATCATGACTATTGAAAGCTTTGAGTTTTTCTTTTGCGTCTCTTATGGCTATTCCGGCAAACTTTCCCAACGGACAAAAACAAGTATTATCCAGCGTCCAGAGTATATCATCGATAGCTACTCTGTCAGAATCAGAAATCTCTCCGTCCTGAAATCTTTTCATAATCTCCCAGAGACGGAAAGTTCCCTCCCGGCAAGGTACGCATTTTCCACAAGACTCGAAACGGAAAAAATCCGAGAGGGATAGAAGGAGCTCTCGAATGCCCGCTCCTTTTTCTACCACTAAAATTCCTCCAGCTCCCAAAGAAAATTCAACTTCCCTGGAGTACTCTAATTTAACAGAAAATTCTTCCGGGAGAATGAGCCTCCCCGATGCTCCACCCAACTGGGCGAACCAAACTTCTTTGCCCTTCTTCATCCCTCCGGAATAATCTTGGATAATTTCCTGAAGCGTCGTTCCTAGTGGAGCCTCATAGATTCCGGGATTTTTGACCGCGCCCGCTACGCAAAACAGCTTGGTTCCAGGAGAAATCGAAGAACCGATCTCGGAATATCTCTTTCCTCCGTTTGATATTATCCAGGGAATATTGGCCAGTGTTTCGGCATTATTCACCACTGTCGGCTGACCCAAAAGCCCCCTTTCTGTCGGATAGGGCGGACGAGCTTTCGGTTCTCCGCGATTCCCCTCTAGAGAATTTATGAGCGCCGTTTCTTCTCCGCAAATATAGGCTCCGGCGCCGGAAAAAATTTCCACTTCCAAAGAATACTGAGACCCGAGAATATTTTCTCCCAGAAACTTATTATTTTCAGCTTCCTGGACTGCATGTTCTAAAAGCTCTCGAGCTTTTTCAAAACTTCCGTTGAGATATATGTAGGCCTTTTTAGCGCCAACTGCCAAGGCTCCGATTATGATCCCTTCAAGAATTAGCTGAGGATTTTTCTCGGCTAAAGTTCGATCTTTCCAAGTTCCCGGCTCCGATTCGTCCAGATTACAAATAAAATATTTTTCCTTTGCTGTATTTTTCCTCACCATTTCCAACTTTTCTCCGGTTGAAAATCCAGCTCCCCCTCTTCCGCAAAGTCCCGCCTCTTTCACCTCTTGAATTGCCTCATCGGGAGTCATCTTGGATATGAACTTTTGGAGCGCTCCGTATCCGCCCACCTCTAAAT
>JBMOKR010000017.1:0-3623 GCA_049324335.1 Patescibacteria group bacterium
TGACTATAATATTTTTTACCCGGGAAGTTTTACTCATGCGTCCACCTTGAAGCTTAAAAACAAGGAATTTTTGCCAATTAGGACATATGAAGATTTGGAGGTTGATCCGCTAAATTCCATTGCCAACGCTCTTTCTAAATTTGAGAAGGTGAGCGAAGGAGCGGCTATTCAGATTATTATTAAGCCGGCCCTTCAAGGCTGGCGTTCCCAGGGGAGAAATATCGCTCAAAAAATGCAACAAGGAAAACGACTGAAAGATGTCTATAACCCGTCGTTAGTGGGCAAGGCAGCTAAGGGATTGGGGAGCGTTTTGGGAGACATATTAGCGCCCAAAAAAGAAGGGGAAGCTGGCCTGAATAAGGAGTCGACTTTCCAATTAACGCCTGAGGAGCAAGAACTTGTCAAAGGAATTGAAAAAAAATCAGGGAAGGCCGGTTTTTTGGTGAACATTCGCTTAGTAGCTTCTGCTGAAACTGATGAGCGCGCCAAGGAAATTTTGGCGCATTTAGAAAATTCCTTTTCTCAGTACGAGAACTCTGATTTGAATTGTTTTCAAGTGAAGAAGCGGTCGTCAGAAAAAGATATCGCTTTTGATTTTATCTTTCGCAACTTGAATGATGAAGACGCTTTTGTTTTAAGCGCCGAAGAAATCGCCAGTATTTTCCATCTGCCGATTTCAGTGACGGATGCTCCCAAAATAAAATGGCTCAAATCGAATGTTTCTCAACCTCCAGTTAATATTCCTGAACATGGGCTTCTTCTCGGATATAATGATTACCGCGGAACCAAGACGCCTATCAGGATCACGGAAGATGACAGACGCCGACACATTTATGTCATCGGTCAGACAGGAACCGGAAAGTCAACTTTTCTCCAGGAATTGGCTAAGCAAGACGCTAGAGAGCCCAAAAAAGGCTTCTGTTTCATTGATCCTCATGGTGATGCGGTTGAGGATATTCTGACGGCGATCCCTAAGGAGCGAGCGGAAGATGTGATTGTTTTCGATCCATCGGATACGGAGAGACCATTCGGTCTCAATATGTTGGAATTTGATCCAGCTCATCCGGAACAGAAGACTTTTGTTATCAATGAAATGATCGGAATCTTCGATCAGTTATATGATTTGAAGCAGACTGGAGGACCGATGTTTGAGCAATATATGCGAAACGCCATGCTTTTGGTAATGGAAGATCCTGATTCCGGGTCGACTCTTATGGAAATTCCTAAGGTTCTAGCTGATGAGGAGTTCAGAAGGATGAAACTGGACAAGTGCCAGAACCCAATCGTTTTAGATTTTTGGACTAAAGAAGCGGAAAAAGCCGGAGGGGAAGCGGCTCTGGCTAATATGGTTCCCTATATCACCTCCAAGCTCACGACTTTCATTTCCAACGATATGATGCGCCCCATTATTGCTCAGCAAAAAAGTACTCTAAATTTCCGCCAGATTATGGATGAAGGAAAGATTCTGCTTATAAATCTTTCCAAGGGAAAGATTGGGGAAATTAATGCCAGACTATTGGGAATGGTGATTGTGGGGAAAATTCTCATGGCGGCCCTTTCTCGAGTAAATGTGCCGGAAGATGAACGCAAGGATTTTTATCTTTATTTGGATGAATTTCAAAACGTTACTACCAACTCGATTGCTCAAATACTTTCTGAGGCCAGAAAATATCATTTGTGTCTGATTTTAGCCCATCAATTTATTGGACAGCTTAAAGAGGAAATTTCCAAAGCCGTCTTTGGAAATGTCGGCTCCCTCTTTACTTTTCGAGTCGGAGCAGAAGATGCGGAATTTATGGAAAAGCAGTTTGAGCCGACTTTTACGGCTAATGATTTGGTGAATATTGATAATCGCAATCTTTTTGCTAAAATCCTTATTAATAATCAATTAAGTAAGCCTTTTAATATGGCCACTTATCCGCCTTCTAAGGGGGATCAGGAGGTGGCCAACGCGCTTAAGGAATTGTCCCGGCTGAAATTTGGAAGAGACAAGGACATTGTCAATGAGGAGATAATGATGCGAGCTAGAATGAAGACGCGCCCTCTTCCAGCCCAGTCAGAAAGCGATTTCGGGAGCGATATGGGAATAAAGTAGTTAGGAAAAGTAAAAATCCCCGCCAATCAAGCGGGGATTTTTTGTGGGTGGATTTCAGAAAGATAATTTTCCCAGAAGTCCGTTTTCGAGAAGAATGAAAAACTCGCGGTTATTTTTGGGTGAAACTAGGATTTTCCGAGCCGAAGAAAGATTTTGATTGGGAAACCTTTCCTGTAGGCGGCCGTCGTTATCAAGAATTGATATGGAACGATCCTGCTTATCCAAGACGAAGAGCAAAGGGCTTTCTTCAAAAGAGCTTAAAGCGTCTCCTTTCAAGGGCTTCTCAAGTGGAAAGTCTTGCTTTTTACCACGCCAATATTTTAAGATGGTTCCGTCCTTAAGGAGAAAAATATTTTCATTAATGGCAGAGTCGGCGATATTTTTTAGGTCAGCGGTTTCTTTCAGCCAGTCAGTCTTTTCCCCAAACCCTCCTTCTGCTCTGGGATAGCGATAGATCTGGTTTTGGTTTTCATCCAGGATGTAGAGGTAAGTCAGATAGGTTCCTAATATCTTAAAATCTGATCCTTCAGGCAAGATAAGCTTGTTTTCTTGAAATTTTTGACTGGAAGGACTAAAGGACACTAGTTTTTTCTGATCAGTCAAAAGCAGGATGAGATTCAAATCTTCCATTAAAGCGCTGTCTTTTATTTTTCCCCAAGTTGGCTCAAGCGCAAAATCTTTCTTTTCCGCTATCGAATAAACAGAGGATTCTCTGATTCCAAATAGATTATCTCCAGACAGAAGGATGCTTTCCAGGGAGACTTCTGAACTTAAGGGCTCAAAACTTCCCTGAGAAGCGGAGAGCTCTTGAGGAGAAGGCGCCTCTTCCTCGCTAGTTTTCAGGGTGGCAACTTCCTGAGCGGATTCCTGGGGGCTTGAGTTGCCATTCCAGAAGACAACAAGCAAAGGAAAGATAAAAATAAGGAATAAAATGGCAAGGGCTAATAGCTTGCCCTTGGTCGAAAGAGTTCTAAAAATCAGAGCCAGCTTTTTTAGGGGAGAAACTATCCAAGAAAGAGTTTTTTTGACTGCTGGAGAGGAGGACTTAAGAGGGAGTTCAAAACTAAAACGGTGGAATATTTTCCGTATAGCGTTCTTGGTTTTTTGAAAAGACTGGCTCGCTTTTTTCCTTGAAGATAAAGACAAGCGTCCCAGTTTTTGGAATGGCTTATTAATCCGGACTACCCATTTAGCGTGAGGTTCTTCGGGAATTTTCTTATCAGACCTTTCTTTCGGAAGGAGACTTTTGAATTGCTGAAGCTTACCTTGGGTTTCAGAGATAATAGCTTTCAGATTATCAAAGGAACTTTTCCCTAGTTTTTCTTCAAGACCCTCATTTTCTTTGATGTATATATGTCCAGTTGTCTGATTTTCTTTTTTCTTTTCTAAAATTTCCTCTCGGACGTTTTCCAAGACACTCTTATTTTTTGTTTGAGAAAAGGCTTTTTGACTCCAAACATTGGGGGTGCTCGGAGAGGCTTTTCGGGATGGCGCCTGAAGAGGCTTTTTCTTCTTATTAATAGAGACA
>JBMOKR010000018.1:0-3608 GCA_049324335.1 Patescibacteria group bacterium
TTACTAACTTGTACTAATATACTAATATCCCTAAAAGTAAAAGACTGCTTCTAGGTCAAATTATGTGGTGATAATTTGTATATTCGTATGGATTAGTAATTAGTAGCTGGCTATTTCCAAACCCTGTCGGTGTTTATGAACCATTTTTCAATCTGGCTGAAACGTCTTGAAGGAATGGAAAGATTTTGAGTATCAAGGCCTTTGATTTTCTTATTGACTATATAGAGGTAATCAGGACTATAGAGAAAAATGGCGGGAACTTCCTTGGCCAGCTTTTCCTGAAACTCGGTATATTTTTTGGCTCGCTCGTCATTATTGAATTCAACCCGACCTTCCTCAATCAGCTTGTCTGTTTCTTCTTCGCCAAAAAGAGAAAGATTAAGGCCCGGATCTTTCTTTTGGTTAGAGTGCCAAAAAGAATAGAGATCCGGATCAGCCCCTAAGACTTGGCCAAAAAGCAGGGCGTCATATTCCCGAGGGCGGATATAATTTTGTTGCATATCGGAAATTGAGAGGATGTTGAGGTTAACTCTTGCTCCAGCCATTTCCCACTGGCTTTTAAGTATCTCGGCTGTCTTCACCAGCTCTTCCCATTCGGTGGTGATTAGGTTGACTTCTAAAACTGTTCCATCTTTGGAGCGAATGCCATCTTCGCCCTTCTTCCAACCTTTCTCATCCAGAAGCCCATTAGCTTTGTCCAGATTGAAATCAGTTCTTCCCAAGTCTTCGCGGTAACCAATCATTCCTGGAAGAATGGGAGAAAAGACGCTATGCCCATTGCCTTCGAGAACTTCTCGGATGATACTTTCTCGGTCGGTAGCGAGATTTAGGGCTTCCCTTACCTCATCATGGGCCAAGGCAATACTTCGATTTTGATTTAGAAAGACGGAAAAATATCGAGGCGTGTTAAGCTTATGAATGAAGGTGCTCTGGGGCAATTTGACCAGAGGGAGCTTAGTCGGGGTTATGCCTCCCAGCCCCATAATTTCCTTTTTATTGTAGGCTTCGATAGCCTCTTCTTCATCTCCGTAAAAATTGAAAGTGAGCTTGGAAATGTAGGGCTTTCCATTGTGATAACCGGGATAGGCGACCAATTTATAGGAAAGAATGTTGCCATCGGAGTCTTTCTGGTAGGTGGTGTATTTGTAGGGCCCGCTACCAATTGGCTCCATATTCAAATCGGTGAGAGAAAATTTATCAGCATCAATGGATTCCCAAATATGCTTGGGGAGAACCCCGAAAGTTAGATTATGGACGAAGCCAACATAGGGATTTTGAGTTTTGAAGACTACAGTAAAATCTCCATCTTGGGAAAATTCCACTCCTTGCCAATTTCCGCGGAGCGGACTTTTGAAGGCCGGATTAGAAATCAAGTTGAGAGTAAAAACCACATCTTCGGCAGTAAGTTTTTCGCCGTCGTGCCAAAGAACATTTTGTTTAAGGTGGACAGTATAAGTAGTTCTGTCTTCGGAAACCTCATAACTTTCGGCCAAATCATTTTCCAGACGTCCCTCGAAATCATATCTGAGAAGGGAACTGTAAATTATCTCCGCCATGTCGGAGTCAGTTTCATTAGAGGGGGCGATGACTGGATTAAGATGAAGGGGTTGTCCGACGATGCCTTCTATATATTCTCCTCCAAAATCTGGTTGGGCTTGGGTTTTAGAATAGTAGAAATATAAGGCGGATCCGATAATTCCTCCGACGAGCAGGAAGAGAAAGAGATAAAAAAGCATCTTTTCCTTAAAGCTAAGGACCGAGTTGATTCGGAGCCATTCCTTAAAAGATGGCCAAGCTTTTTTTTCTAAGTTACTGATATTTTTAAGTTAGGCTGGTTATTTTTTAGCTATTTTTTCCGATAATCAGGCTTAAAATAGCGGAAAGTATGAAAAGCGTTGAAAGAGCGATAGAGAAATAGGCTAAAAATTTTTCCATTCCTCTTTTGGTATAATAGCCTCCAAAATCCCCTCCAAAAGTCTGAGACAATCCGGCGCCTTTATTTTGGAGAAGGATGGATACGACTAAAAGAATGGAAATCACAATCTGGGAGAAGGCAATAATCTGTTTCATATTTGGCTTAAATAAAGTAAAAATATGTCTAAAGAAGGAGGGAAATTCCCTAAAACTTATATTATCCTAGCACGAGATAGGTTTTTGGTCAATTATCATGGCGGGATTTGTTGGAAATGATAGTTTTAATCTTGAAGACGCTTTTTCCGGAGACCTTCATCTTGACTCGTTTCTTTTCTTGGCGTTTTTCCGCTTTAATTTTCTTTTTCATAGCTTTATGGTTTAATTATAGCACGAATCACATAACACATAACACGTGCTATATAACAGTATGGAGAATAACAAAAATTTTTATGCAGTAATTATGGCGGGAGGGACTGGATCGCGTCTTTGGCCGTTGTCTAGAAAAGATAAGCCTAAACAATTTCACAAATTCACGTCTTCGGACAAGACGATGATTCAGGAAACTTATGAACGAGCTTCCAAAGTCGTTCCTAAAGAAAACATCCTAGTTTCAACCACCGAAAGCTACAAGAGTCTGGTTAAGGAACAAATTCCAGAAATATCCGATTCCCAACTTATTATTGAACCAATGGCCCGTGGAACAGCTCCGGCCATTGCCTTGGTGGCTAAATATGTCTTCTCTCTTAATCCAGAAGCGGTGGTGGCAACGATTGCTTCCGACCATGCCATTAAGAATGTAGAAGAATTTGTGGCCTCCTTAGACACGGCTCTTTCCACGATTGAAAAACATCCGGAAAAGCTAATGACGGTTGGAATCAACCCGACGTTTCCTGATACGGGATTGGGATATATTAAAATGGGAAAGGAGTTTCTGAATTCCAACAATCGGCGGGTGTTTTTTGTTGATGCCTTCAAGGAGAAACCAGACAGGAAAACAGCTGAAGAATATCTGACTAATTGGGAGTATTTTTGGAACGCCGGGTATTTTATTTTTTCAGCCAAAACATTTTTGGAATGGGTGAAAGATTTGACCCCGAAGATTTCTGAAGTTCTCGAAATTATCGGAAAAGAATGGGAGATTCAAAAAGGTTCGGTCAATTCCAAGATTGAGGAAGCTTACAAGAGTCTGGAAAATGACGCGGTGGAGTTTGCCATCGTGGAAAAATTGGATGCCGAGACGCGCCTGGTCATTCCGACCGAGCTTAAGTGGAGTGATGTCGGAAACTGGGGATCTCTCTTTGACTTTTATGAAGATTCCCTGGAATCACCGATGATCGTCAAGGGGAATCACATTGACAGCGGAAGTCAGAAATGTTTTATTCACGGTTCAGACAAATTGATTGCGACGATCGGTCTGGAAAATATCATTATTGTCGAAACGGAAGATGCCATTCTTATTGCTGACCGCAAGAAAGTTTCGGACGTCAAGAAGATTATCGATAAGCTCAAAGAGGAAGGGAAGCATTTGTATTTATAATTCAAAAAGTAAAAATCAAAAATCAAAATTACAAATCAAAATTCAAAAGCTTTCATGTGATGTCATCTCGAGCTTGTCGAGAGATCTTCCGTCTTATGCTACTTATGATAAATACTAGAAGATCCTTCGGCTTTGGCCTGATTAGTATCAGACCTCC
>JBMOKR010000019.1:0-3539 GCA_049324335.1 Patescibacteria group bacterium
TATCATTGATCACGCGACTAGCGTATCTCTCTGGCAGGGAAGAAAAATGCTGGATGAGGCGCAAGTAGGAGAAAATAAGCGCATATCTCTGGAACTTCTGCCAAAGTTAGATAAGCTAGTTAAAAAAAATAAGCTAGATTGGAAGAATATTTCCAAGATAAAACTGTCTTCTAATATTTCTTCCAGCTTTACTACCAGTCGGATCGTCCAGACCATCAAAAATGTTTTGGAATTTTCTCGAAACGAGAAATAGAGCTAGCTTCCGTAGTGTCTATAGGCGAAATCTCAAAAGAACTTTTTCCCTGTGGATAACTTTGGGACAGTGAAGGGGCTTTTGCGATGAAAAAAAATACTTTAAAATAAATTTGGCTTGAATAAAGCAAAAGTTTAAAAACGGAGAAAACTTGACAAAAAAGTAAAACGAAACTTGCGTTATTAAAAAAAGCGTGTATAATACAGTTTACGTTGTCAAGAGACTTAAAAGCCGTTCAATTTTTAACTTTTGGGGGCTTTGTTTAAAAATAAAGACAATTAAATAGTTAACTTTTCGTCAAACTCATCAAGGGGCTTGTTTCCAAGAAAATTCTCGAGGCAAGCCAGGGATGAGCGTTATTTGTATGCTTAAAGTGGAAAAAAAGTTAAAGGTTAAAGATACCTTTAGTTCGCAGTCCTCTTTGTCTAAGCGGAAATTTTTCAAACAAATTTCCATGGTGTCTCTGCCAAATCTGATAGAGGCCCAAATCAATTCCTATAATTGGTTCTTGGAAAAAGGGTTTCGCGAGCTTCTCAGTGAAGTCAATCCGATTACTGATTTTACCGGGAAAGACTTGGAACTTTATTTTGAGGATTATTATCTTGACGAGCCTAAATACGACGAAGTAACTTCCAGGAATAAGAATATTTCTTATGAAGCTCCTCTTCGTTGCAAAGTAAAACTAGTTGTCAAAAAAACCGGAGAAATCAAAGAGCAGGAGATTTATCTGGGAGACTTTCCGCTGATGACGGAAAGAGGAACTTTCATCATAAATGGAGTAGAAAGAGTCGTAGTGAGTCAGATTATCCGAAGTCCGGGCGTCTTTTTCACTATGAACTATCAGAAAGGCAAAAGGCTTTTCGGGGCCAAAATCATTCCGAATCGAGGAGCCTGGCTTGAAATTGAGACTGATTTGGACGGAGCCTTTTTCGTAAAAATTGATCGAAAGAGAAAGATTGCTTTAACTTCGCTTCTTCGGGCTTTTGGGTATTCCAAGGACGAAGAAATTCTGAAGCTTTTTAAGGATACCGACAATGGGGAAACCCGTTACATTGAGGAAACTATCAAAAAGGACATTACTAAGAATCAGGGAGAAGGATATAAGGAAGTCTATAAGCGGGTTCGCCCAGGAGACTTGGCGACCGAAGAGAATGCCAAGCAGATGATCGATTCGATGTTTTTCAGTTTTGACAAATATGACTTTGGAGCGGTCGGACGCTATCGCTTGAATCAAAGGCTGGATATTGACACTCCCAATGATGAAGAACATCGGATTTTTATCGTGGAGGATCTGTTGCTTATCATCAAAGAAATTATCCGACTCAATAATGACCCCTTAGCTATTGCGGATGATATTGACCATCTGGGAAATCGGAGAATTAGAGCGGTGGGAGAATTGGTTCAAAATAAGATGAGAATCGGAATCGCAAGAACTGCTAGAAACATCAAGGACCGGATGAGTACCTGCGACTTGGCGACTGTGGTCCCCGGACAACTCATCAATTCCCGTCCGATTGCTGCCGCTATCAAAGAATTTTTTTCCAGTTCTCAGTTATCTCAGTTCATGGACCAAGTCAATCCCTTGGCGGAGCTGGAGCATAAAAGACGTCTTAGCGCTATGGGACCGGGTGGCCTTACTCGAGAGAGAGCCGGATTTGAAGTTCGGGATGTTCACCATTCCCACTACGGTCGGATTTGTCCGGTGGAAACTCCAGAAGGACCGAACATCGGCCTGGTAGGACATTTAGCGACTTATGCCAGGATTAATGAGTATGGTTTTTTGGAAACTCCCTATCTCAAGGTTTATCACGAGATGGAAAACGAGGCGGAAAAACTAGTTGGCAAGATTTTGAATGAAAAAGTGGAAGGATTTAAGGAGGGCGAGAAAATCACTTCTGAGATGGCCGGTAAGATTTCTAAGAATAAGAGTCTTTCTAAAATACAGATTCGTCCCTGGGTGAGTAAGGAAATTGAGTATCTAAACGCTACCAAGGAAGACCGAAAGATCATCGCTCATGCCGGAATTGAAAGAGATGAAGAGGGAAATATTTTGGAAGAAATCATAGAAGGAAGAGTTAAGGGGCAGGCGAGCGAGATTGAAGCTTCTAAACTGGATTATATGGATGTTTCGGCCAAGCAGTGTATATCAGTTGCGACTTCACTCATTCCGTTTTTGGAACATGACGACGCCAACCGAGCCCTTATGGGATCGAACATGCAAAGACAAGCCGTATCTTGTGTTAAGCCTCAAGCTCCGCTTGTTGGAACTGGAATTGAAGACAAGGCGGCGGCTGACAGCGGACAGGTAGTGATTGCTAAACAGGATGGAGAGGTCATCGAAGTCGACGCCGACCATATCATCATCAAAGAGGAAGCTCCAGCTGGCGCTAAAAAACCCTATCTTAAGCGAGAGTATTATTTGCAGAGCTTCGTCAAATCCAATGCTTTCACGTGTATGAACCAAATTCCGAGAGTCGTGAAAGGCGATCGGGTAAAGAAAGGACAAATGTTGGCTGACGGCGCCTCGACTGATCATGGAGAATTAGCGCTTGGGCAAAACATTGTTGTTGCCTTCATTCCCTGGGAGGGATCTAATTATGAAGACGCTATTATCATTTCGGAAAGATTGGTCCAGGATGATCGCTATAGCTCAATCCACATTGAAGACTTCTCAATTGACATTCGGGATACAAAGCTTGGTCCGGAAGTGGTGACTCGCGATATTCCCAACATTGGAGAGGAACGTCTCAAAAATTTGGATGAGACGGGAATTATTCGAATTGGGGCTGAAGTAACTTCCGGAGATATTCTGGTGGGAAAGATCACTCCTAAAGGAGAAGGAGACCTTACGGCCGAAGAAAGACTTCTGCGAGCTATCTTTGGAGAAAAATCTCGAGATGTAAAAGACAGTTCCCTCTATCTGCCCCATGGAGAATATGGAAAAGTAGTTGATATCAAGATATTTTCCCGCGAGCAGGGAGACAAACTTCCGACTGGCGTAATTGAACAGATTCAGGTGAGCGTGGCTCAGATTAAAAAAATCTCTGTTGGAGATAAGTTGGCAGGGCGTCACGGAAACAAGGGTGTTATTTCCCGGGTAGCTCCAGTCGAAGATATGCCTTATCTTCCGGATGGAACTCCTGTCGACATGATTTTGAATCCTTTGGGAGTGGCAAGCCGTATGAATATCGGACAAATCTTGGAAACTCATCTTGGATGGGCGGCTCTTAAGCTCGGGTATAAAGCGGCTACGCCAGCCTTGGAAGGAGTAACAGAGGCGCAAATT
>JBMOKR010000020.1:0-3512 GCA_049324335.1 Patescibacteria group bacterium
CCTGACTAATCCATTTTCCGTATTCCGGAAGCTCGATAGGTCCCGTGATTTCCAAAAGTTTCTTAATAACCTCAGGCGTCATAGCGATTACCCCATCAACCGTCGGTCCGCCAGTCTTTTCCCAAAACCAGCTGGCTTTTTCAGCTGAAGTGGGAAAATCCGGCCACCAATTACTGTCGTGCAAGCTCCAAGCAGCGCTAATTTTCTGAATAGGGGCCGGAGGAACAACTTTTTCCCGAAGTTGTCCGTCCGGATTAAATATCCCGTCTACCTTAAGCCGCTTTATCCGGCCGTCAAAGATATCCAGAAGAGCATAGGTTCCAATAAATCCTCCAGTAGGACGCATCTCATTGTTATTCTGGAAAAGAAAGAGGTATTTCCTCGGACCATTTCCTCCCAGGATATCATAAAGAATCTGGCTGTCGTTCAAAAACCCGGCCATCATTTTTCTAGCTTCAGGGAGTTCGTTTTTGAGCAAGACAAATTTTTCCCGCTTATCCTCAGGGAGATCGTCCACATCGACATTTTCCAAATCTCCCTCGAGCGCTTCCAAAAGTCCAGAAATTTTTTGAAGAGACCTGTCGGTCTTTTTAAAAACTTCCAGAAAAGAAATTTGTTCTTCTCCGACAGGATTTTTGATAGCTTCCAAGGACTGCATAAGAACAGACACTTCCATTCCTATTTCGGAAATCTTTTCTCCGGAAAGAGCTAGGTATTTTCCCGAAGTGAGCTTAGAAGTAAGGGGCAATATTTTTCCCGACTCAACTAGAATAAATCCCAGCTCTCCCAAATCCGAATTCATTTTTCCAAAAGCGTTTCTCGAATTTTCAAAATCATACAATGAAGCCGCAAAATCGTTTCTGAGAATACTATCCTTGGCTTTATTGAGTCCGGCCAATGCCGTCTCCCCTCCCAAAAGAGCGCGGTCCTTAATTCCCAATCCCTTACCTAAAAAGATTGAACCAAAAAGAAGTCCGGTTATGACCAAGCAAACCGTGGCAAACTCCAGGGCCAATCTTCTTTCCTCAAAAACTGGAAATCTGAAAACTGGCATTTTTCTCTTGAAAAATTTTTTCTTTTTAGGGATCTTTTTCTCTCTGACTTTCTTTTTCTCTGGTTCATAGCCAGGAAGCAATCCCTGATTATAGCTGGAAAAATCCATCTCCCGCTGAAATCCCTCCTTATCAAAATCATACTTGAACGGAACCTCTTCTGAATTAAAAACGCTCCCTAGTTGGTATATTTTCGGCTTAGCCGGAGCTTCCTTCCGACAAACAGGCCCCGAACCCCTTTTTAGAGCAATAACGCTCTTGATCCGATTAATCTTTTCCAAATCCAAATTCCCTTCGGCATCTACCGGACGAACATCAAACATTTGAGGAATGATTTTTCTTTTACGCCTTTCTTCCACTTTTTTATGACACCTTCCTAAAAATATCCTTGTATA
This sequence comes from Patescibacteria group bacterium, assembly GCA_049324335.1. Lineage (GTDB taxonomy): Bacteria > Patescibacteriota > Minisyncoccia > Moranbacterales > UBA2206 > JBMOKR01. Next base: position 1,448 of record JBMOKR010000020.1, read on the forward strand.
TCGCCAAAGTCTCTTCTCCCATCTTTTTCCAACTATATTTTTTCACCTGCTCGTATCCTCTATGAATCAAGTCTTGCCTTTTTTCTTCTTGACCTAGGATATCTCCGATAACATTGGCCATATCTTCAACCTTTTTTCCATCAAAATATCCAACAGCTTCTCCCAAGGTTTCCGGCATACAAGCTTCCCGAGAAGAAACTACCGGAGTGCCTTTGGCCATAGCCTCAAGCGGTGGCAGTCCAAATCCTTCATAAAGAGAGGGCCAAACATAGAGTCTAGCTTCCTTAAAGACCAAATCCAGTTCTTCGTCGGAAACAAAGCCAGCCAAAACCACCCCCGCAATTTTTCTCTCCGTTATGAAGCTTTCTAGGCGCCTGTAAAAATAGTCCTTCTTTCCAACCAGCACTAAGCGCATTTCCGGAAAAAAATTTCTTACCTTCTGAAATGCCAGCGCTAATCTCTCTAGATTTTTGTGCGGATAAGCATTGCCGACATACAGCAGATACGGTTTCATTATACCATATTTTTTTAGAACTTTCTCCGCTTCGGAAAGCGAAAGAAAACAGAAATTTTCTGTCGCTTCATAAGTGACAGCAATCTTTTCTTTTGAAATGAGGGGAAATTCCGAAAGAATATCTTTTTGAGTAAATTTCGAAACAGTAATGATTCTCTCGGACTTCCTAAGGGCAGTCCGGATGACTTTCCGATAGCAAAAGAATTTAATTTTATAGAAGAGCGGATTGAGCGTAGTATTACGAACGGTCGGAAAGTGAAGGAGAATCAAATCATGGATGGTCACCACAAACTTGCCTCTATAAAAGATTGGGATATTGAAATGAGGAAAATGGACTAAGTCCAAATCATAGCTCCTAAGAAGCCGGGGGAATTTAATCTGTTCCTCCCAGGAATACCAATGATAATCCGCTAAAACCTTCTTGAAGTTTTCTCCGACAGAAACAAAATCGTCAAAATTTTCCTTCCGGAGAAAGATGAAATACTGATTTTCTCGGTCGATCTTCTCTAAATTTTCTATCAACTTCTGGGTATAACGGCCTAGACCCTTGCCAATCGGACCCCAGAAGCGAGCATCGATTCCGATTCTCATATCTCCTAAATCTGCTTTAATAAATTAGAAAATTTTTCAGCCGAGACTCGCCAACTAAATCTCTCGGAATTCCTTTTACCCTTCCGAATCATCTCTTCTCGAAGTTTCTTGTCTTTAATCAATATCTTGATTGCCTCTTTTATCTCGGTCGGCCGGTCAGGATCAATCATCAGCGCTCCCTCTCCAACGGTTTCTGGAAAAGAAGAATTGGCTGAAACTATGACGGGAACTTCTGATCGCTGGGCTTCAAGCGGAGGGAAACCAAAGCCTTCCAAAAAGGAAGGATAAACAAAAAGACTGGCTAGATTATAGACGAAGACTTTGTCTTCTTCCTGAATAAACTTGGTAAGGATTATATCTTCCCGAAACTCCGACTCTTCTAGCCTTTGCGTTAGCCCTTTTTCCAGCCATCCCGAAGATCCGGCCAGCACTAACTTATACCGCATAATCTCCTGATCGCCTAAATCTCGAGCCTCTTTTTTGAGACTGCCAAAAGCCCGGATTAGGGATTCAGCATTCTTTCGAGGCTCCAGAGTTCCAAGGTAAAGGATAAAATTCCAAGGCAATCCATACTTTTCTTTAACGCTAACCAGCTTGGGATCATTCCTGTCAATTTTTTTGAACTTATCATTCACTCCGCTAGAAATAACTTGAATTTTTTCCTTTTCTGCTCCATAAAGACGGACCAGGTCATTCTTGGTTGATTCGGAAACTGCAATTATCCTATCCGCCCGCTTAGACAATTTCCGCGGATTTAAAAAAATATGCCACAGGCGTCTTTTCCAAGAAAAAAATTCCGAACATCTTTCAAAAGAAAGATCATGAATAGTCAGAATCAGCTTAGCCCTTCGACTAATGGAGGCAAAAGAGATATTGGGAAGAAAAATTACATCAACCCCTCCCAGAAGCCTGTCTAGCTTCGGCCAGCCCAAATACCATAAACTGAAATTAAGAAGCTTA
>JBMOKR010000021.1:0-3501 GCA_049324335.1 Patescibacteria group bacterium
ACGGATACGCGTGATGTTTCTGCGACTGTTAAACAGATCCTGGAATTAGAAAAAGCCGGTTGCGAGATCGTCCGGGTGGCCGTGCCGGACATGGAAGCGGCTAGGGCTATCGAAAAGATAAAGAAAAAGATCCACATTCCGCTAGTGGCGGATATCCATTTCGATTACAGGTTGGCTCTTGAAGCGATTGAACAGGGGATAGACAAGGTGAGGATCAATCCGGGCAATATCGGTTCAGTTGAAAAAACTCGGGCGGTAGTCGAGGCTTGTAAGAAAAAGAAGATTCCGATAAGAATCGGAATCAATGGCGGTTCGTTGGAAAAAGAATTTCTCAAAAAATACGGAGCGACTCCAAGGGCGGCGGTCGAATCAGCCATGCGCCATGTCCGGATATTGGAAAAGCTCAAGTTTAAGGATATCTTGGTTTCGATCAAATTCAGCGATGTGGCGCCGATGATTGAAGCCTATCGTCTCCTGGCAAAAAAAATCGATTACCCGCTTCACTTGGGAGTGACTCATGCCGGAACTCCATATCTCGGAACCCTCAAGAATGCCATCGGAATCGGAGCGCTTCTCAATGAAGGAATTGGAGACACTATCCGAGTGTCTTTGACAGGCGATCCAGTTGAAGAGATTCGGGCTGGTTTTGGCATTTTACGCGCATCAGGAAAAAGGATCGAGGGGCCGGAAATAATCTCTTGCCCGACTTGCGGAAGAACGGAAATTGATTTGATTGGACTCACGGAGAAAGTCGAGGCAGCGGTGTCTCATATCAAGAAACCGATCAAGATTGCTGTTATGGGTTGCGTAGTGAATGGTCCCGGAGAAGCGCGAGAGGCGGATATCGGAGTAGCCGGCGGAAAAGGTATGGGCGCGATTTTTCGCAAAGGCCAAGTCATAAAGTCAGTCAAGGAAAAAGATATCTTCAAGTGTCTTTTGGAGGAGATTGAAAAACTGTAGTCTTTAGGTATGATTGAGGTCGTGACATTTTGTCACGGGTTGAAATTGGAGTTTAGCTTGATTAATTTTGGATAGGGTTTATGATTTTGAAAGGAAAAAATATTTATCTCAAGAAAGGCTTGAGCAAGGAGAATTATCCCCGTCTTTTGGAGTGGTTTCAAAATGTTGAATTGGTCGCTTATCTTTATTCAGCTCAAGAGTTGTCCAATTTCCGAACTATCGAGGAAGTCGAGAAGTTTTTGAAAGAGGATGAACCGGACGAGATGTTTTTTGAAATATACTCAGAAAACGAAAAACAATTTATCGGATATGCTTCCTTTTGCGCTTTCAATAATAATTTGAAAGAGTGCGAATTTTCAATCTTTGTTTTTGATAAAAATTATTGGGGAAAGGGCATTGGAGAAGAGGTGACAAAAATTATGCTGGATTATGGGTTTTCAGAACTTGGAATGAGCAGGATACTCTTGGAAACCAGCGAACTACATTCTCGAGCTGTCAGGCTTTATGAAAAGTGTGGATTCAAGAAAGTCGAAATCATCCCCGATGACCGGACGGTTTTTCACGAAGGAAAATGGGTACGAAGCGGGAGTTTGATTATGGAAATTAAACCATCCTAAAGCTAAGCTTTAGGAAAAAAATTATGAAGTATCTGCCAAATTATAAGGACGGGAGTATCGTAAACTTAATGAGTTCAGTTTTGAAGTCCTTTGGAGGAATGAGTCATTATGGAGAGCTCGAAGGATTTGATCCGGACTGGATAAAAGATAAAAGCTTGGTATTTTTAGTCATTGATGGTTTGGGATATGAATATCTTAAAAAATACGGCCAGGGAAGCTTCTTAGAGTCTAATCTGAAGTCGAGGATAACCTCAGTTTTTCCATCCACCACGGCTTCAGCCATGACAAGTTTCTATACTGGACTTTCTCCGGCTGAACACGGGCTTATGGGCTGGTTTATGTATTTGAAAGAAATCGGTCAAGTTATCTTGCCCTTGCATTTTTCTACTCGGGCGGGCAATGTTTATCTTGGGGGAAGCGGGATAAGTTATCAGGATATCATTTCTGGAAAAAGCATTTTCAATCAAATTGGAAATGATTATTTCGTGGTAAACCACAGCAATTATATCGATTCGCCCTATTCAAGAAGCGTCTCCGTGGGAGCTAAGAAGATTTCTTACAAGAGTTTTTCCGGACTTTTCTCTCAGATAAGAAAAACTTTGAATTCCAGCCAAAAAAGAAAATTTGTTTTTTCCTACTGGAGCGATTTTGATTCGATTTGCCATAAGTTTGGTACGGACAGTTCTCGGGCCAAGAATCATTTCGAGGAGATTGACAGGCAAGTTTCTCTTTTGGCTAAGTTTGCCAAAAAAAGAAATGCTGTAATCATTATTACAGCTGATCATGGCCTTATGGATGTAAAGCCTAAGAATATAATTAAACTCAAGGATCATCCAGAGCTGGAGAAGTGCTTAACCCTACCTCTCAGCGGAGAAGGTCGGGCGACTTATTGCTATGTGAGACCGGAAAAAGTTTCCAAGTTTGAAAAATACGTGCGGAGAAAAATGGGAAAATTCTGCCAAATGAGAAAGAGCTCCGATTTGATTGAAGAGGGTTATTTTGGAAGCTCAAAGATAAACCCGAAACTATATGACAGAGTCGGAGATTATGTCCTCATTATGAAAGATGGCTATTTAATTCAGGATACGCTTTTGGGAGAAGAAAGGAATGATTATTTGGCTCATCACGGAGGATTGAGCAGGGAAGAGATGTTCGTTCCGCTGATTGTGATTTAAACCTTCCTAAAGCTAAGCTTTAGGAAAGACTTGACAATATTCTTATCCCGCGCTACACTTTACTAAAGTAAAGTAAGAATATGCCAAAGCGGGAAAAATCAAAAACTGAATATCTGTATTCTGCCATGCTGACTTTGAAGAATTTGGATGAAGCCAAGCGTTTTTTTCGCGATCTCCTGACGGAGAAGGAAATTGAGGAAATGGGAAACCGTTTTTGGGCAGCCAGGGGGCTTTTTGAGGGTGAAACTTACGAAAAAATCACAGAAGAAACCGGCCTTAGCGCTCGAACGATCGCGCGGATTTCCGATTGGCTGAAAAACGGCAAGGGAGGATATGGACTTATTCTGAAAAGAATTTCTAATCATCATCGCTCTTCCACTCGAGGAAAGAGCTGATTTTGTGTGCTTAAAATAGAAATTTAGCTCCTTCCTCAAGTGCGGGGAAGGAGTTTTTGTTTTTTTGAAAATTCCAAACAAGGAGGATGGAAGATGTATCACAAGATGTCTCTTGGCGAGATAACTCGTCCGATGCTCGAGGACTGCGCCCGACTTTACTGCGAGATTTGGAAGGAACCGCCCTGGAACGAAGACTTTTGGAAAGAAGATGAAGCGCTTCGGGATATAGAGGAACAGTCTTCTCAGTCGGGATTTGAAATGGTTCTGGCTGTCGAAGGCAATCATGTCATCGGCTTCACTTGGGGATATCTCGTGTCCCGGGAAGATTTGCGAAAGATCTCTAGTTCATCCGGG
>JBMOKR010000022.1:0-3475 GCA_049324335.1 Patescibacteria group bacterium
AACAACAATGACCAAGCAATATTAAAAAATAATTGAGCAAAGAATATCCACACTGCCCAAAAAATATCCCGGCCAAGTTCTTTCTTTCTCCAGACCCAATACAACGCCACACCCATCAGGATGTATAAAATCGTCCACACTGGCCCAAAAACCCATCCCGGAGGAGTGAACACGGGCTTTTCAATCGTCTGGTACCATGTGGAGACGGAAGTGTTAGTAAAAATCGATCCCAAGAACCCGGCAAACAGCGGGAGGGCAAGTGAAATAATAAGTTTTGTTTTTTGCATAGTTTTTTTATACATCTTACCTTCTTATTCTAGCATCTATGAAAAATTTTATCCATATGGAAGGATTACACAATAAACGGAAATTCGAAAATTTCGAACTGCCGTTTTTTATATTAAACAAAAAACAACCCTCAAAAAGAGTTGTCTTGCTTGTCGGGGTGCTGAGAATCGAACTCAGACTAAATGGTCCCAAACCACTCGTACTACCACTATACTACACCCCGCTATCTCACTTTATATAACTTTTTTTACTTTTTCAAACTTCTTGAATCTTACAGCAAATTTTCAAGTTAGTCAATAAAAACAAAATCCCTCCGAAGAGAGATTTTGCCACTATCTTTTTTTCCGTACGGATTTAAAGATATTTATTTAACAGCTTCTTTCAAAGCCTTACCGGCTGTGAACTTAGGAACAGTCATAGCAGGAATATTGATACTTGCTCCTGTCTGAGGATTTCTCCCTACGCGAGCAGCTCGATTAGAAACTTTGAAGGTTCCGAAACCAGTCAAAGTAACTTTGTTTCCTTTTCTAAGCTCTTCAGTAATCTTATCAACCATAGCCTCGATAACAGCTCCAATTTCTTTCTTAGAAATTTCAACTGTAGAAGCGATAGCGTCTACCAAAGCGTCTTTGTTTACATTTTCCATAAATAACACCTCCCTTCCTTTTTAGTTTTTATCTTTACCTTTAGTAATTCTACAACTTTTCCTTCAAATAAAGCAAATCTAGTTATCCACAGCGTAAAATAAAAATAAGAATTTTTATCACGCTACGCAGCATTCAAATTTTGAAATTTGAGATTTGCATTTTGAATTTTATCTAGCGTATTCAATCGCTCGCGTCTCTCGCAAAACATTCACCTTAATCTCTCCCGGATATTTCAATTCTTCCTCAATTTTCTCCGCAATCCCCTTAGCCATTTTAATCGCTCCCAAATCATCCACGTCTTCCGGTCGGACAAAAACACGAATCTCTCTTCCAGCCTGGATTGCATACACCTTCTCTACGCCTTCAAATGAAGCCGCTACTGATTCCAGTTCCTCTAGGCGCTTAAGGTAATTTTCCAAACTATCTTTTCTCGCTCCCGGACGCGATGCGGAAATTGCATCAGCCGCCGCCACAATAAAAGACTCTTGTGTTTCAAAAGGATATTCTTCGTGATGCGGTTTCATCGCATCAATAATCTCTTGTGCCACGGAGAATTTCTGCAATATTTTCACGCCAATCTCCACGTGCGTTCCGGCAATTTCATGATCAACCGCTTTCCCGATGTCATGGAATAATCCAGCTTTTTTTGCCACGGAAACATCCGCTCCCAGCTCTGCCGCTAACGCCCCAGACAGGTGCGCCACCTCCACTGAGTGAACCAAAACATTTTGCCCGAAACTAGTTCGATAACGCAAACGCCCAACTAAATAAAGTAATTTTGGATTAAGACCGGCAATTCCCAAATCATAGGCTGCCGCCTCTCCGGCTTCGCGAACTTTGTTGTCTACTTCCTTTTTGGCATATTCCACCGCCTCGTCAATTCGCGTTGGATGAATTCGCCCATCTTCAATCAGCTTCCCCAAGGCAATTCTGGCAATCTCTCTACGCACCGGATCAAATCCGGAAATTACAATTGCCTCCGGAGTATCGTCTACGATAATTTCCACGCCCGTCGCTCTCTCAAGCGCCTTAATGTTTCGCCCCTCTCTTCCGATAATTTTTCCTTTTAAATCATCTGAAGGAATGTTTATCGTGCTTGTCGTCACCTCAGCCGAATGAGAACCAGCGTATTTCTGAATGGCTTGTGTCATAATTGAACGCGCCTTCTCTTCCAACGCTTTCATTCCTTCTTTTTCCAAGCGAGAAATTTTATCCACCAGCAAATCTCGATTTTCTTCCTCTGTTAGTTGCAAAAGAATATCTTTGGCCTGTTCCTTATTAAGTCCGGCAATTTTTTCCAGCCGTCCAAGTTCATCTTGTCTGATTTTTTCAATTTCCTGCTTTATCGCCCGAACCTCTTCAACTTTCTTCTCTAAAATATTTTTTCCGTTTTCCAGCTCCTCCATCTTTTTATCAATACTTTCTTCCCTTTTTTCCATTCGCTGCTCCATTCGATATATCTGCGCTTCTCTCTCTTTTTCCTTTTTTCGAGATTCCTCCACAATTTCTACCGCCTTATTTTTCGCACTAAGCTCCATTTCCTTTACTCTTTTTTCCGCTTCTTCCAGCATACTGCTTACTTTCCCCTCCGCGGTTGACAATTGCTTTTTCGCGATTGATTGTCGCGCATAATACCCAAAAGTCGCTCCGATGGCCAAAGCCAAAACAGAAACAACCAGAGCAATTAAGCTTATCTCCATATTTTTTTTGTTGCCTATTCAGTTGTACCAGAAATAAAAACCGAGGAGTTTTATTTCAAGAAAGATAAAGCCAACTTAAGCGATAACCGCCTCTTCGACGGACTCAAAGAATTCTCATTTTTTATTGCTTTTTCACAAATGTTGTCTTGATTGCAAATCATAATTTTTCCAAAAATCTTTCCGTAGGTGCAAATTGAAAGGTTGAATATAAATTTATTACTACTCGCCATTTTATTACAAAAAAAGGCTTTTGTCAAAGGAATGAAAAAATGATAAACTTAAGAAGTCTTTTCTATGGATACTTCTTAAGTTTAAGCCTTAATTTATTTCTATGTATAAACCTATAGTTTTGATTGTTTTAGACGGCTGGGGACTCTCCAGTAACCTGCAGGGAAATGCCGTGGCCAAGGCACATAAGCCCTCCACTGACAAACTGGATGCTTATTATCCCTCTTCCGCTCTTCAGGCTTCGGGTATTTCCGTGGGAATACCCTGGGGAGAGCCGGGAAACAGCGAAGTTGGACACATCACCCTGGGAGCCGGTAAAATAATCTATCAAAATCTTCCCCGCATAACCTTGTCCGTCCAGGATGGATCATTTTTTGAAAATGAGGCCCTGCTTGAAGGCATGAAACATGTCCAAGAAAAAAATAGCTCCCTGCATCTCATGGGACTCCTTGGAGAAGGAGCTGTCCATTCCTATTCTGAACATCTCTACGCATTGATAGAAATGGCCAACGTTCAGAAAATTAAAAACCTCTATTTACATATCATAACTGACGGAAGAGATTCTTCTCCAACCTGCGGAACAAAGGTTATTAAAAATCTACAGGAAAAATT
>JBMOKR010000023.1:0-3364 GCA_049324335.1 Patescibacteria group bacterium
GCAAGTCAACCCAAGCGATCCGCAATAAAGACGTTATATCAGCCGATCAGAACAATATGGTCTTTCGGGGGACAAATATAGTCGCAGGATCCGGAAAAGCGGTGGTGGTAGCGACCGGAATAGATACAGCTATCGGAAAGATTAGTCAGAAGATTGGGGAAATTGAAGCTGACATTCCTCTTAAGAAAAGCATTCGGCGCTTGTCGCGCTTTATTCTTGTTGCGGCTATTTTAATAAGTCTTGTTTTGGGCGTGTTTGGACTTTTCAAGGGACTAGATTGGGTTGAGCTTCTTAAAACCATTATTGCTGTCTGTGTTTCGGTCATTCCTGAAGGTTTGCCAATCGTCATCACACTTATTTTAGCTCTCGGAATTTCTCGAATGAGTAGAAAAAAGGTACTAGTAAAAAAACTCCAAGCGGTCGAAGCTTTGGGTCAGGCTAGTCTCATTGCTGTTGATAAAACTGGAACTGTTACTCGTAACGAGCTTATGGTGGATAGGTTTTTTTTCTCAGGACGATTACTGAAGACTGACGGAGAAGGATATTCTCCGGAAGGAAATATTTTAGATGGGAAAGCGAAGCTGGAAAAAGAAGAGCTTAAGAAACTAGCTTTCTTTTCTCGACTGTGCTCCTTGGCTTCCCGGTCGGACGTAGTATTTCTCAAACGAGAGAAGATTTGGCGGACAATCGGCGATCCAACGGAAGCCGCGCTCTATGTTTTAGGTGGAAAATTGGGAATTAATCCAGAGGCAGTGAGAGAGGATTGCCCTAAATTAGATGAAATTCCTTTTGATTATAGGACCAAGGTCCATATCATTCTCAATAATTTTGGAAAAGAAAATATTTTAATAGCTTCTGGATCGCCCGAGGAAATATTGAAAAGATCCCGGCGAATTCTTTTGGAAGGAAAGGAAACGGAGTTGGATAAAAAAAGGCTTCTGGAATTGGAGGAGGAACTTGAAAGTATGCTGGAAGATGGATTGCGTGTTGTGGCGTTGGCTTTCAAAAAAAAGCCTTCCCAAGATTTCCGAATCGATCCCAAGGAAAAGGACTGGATTTTGGCTGGTTTTGTTGGAATGCGAGATAATTTAAGAAAGGAGGTTTTTTCAGCTCTCCGGATGACTCGAGAGGCCGGCATAAAGGTGGTTATGATAACTGGAGATCATAAAATTACTGCTAGAGCAATCGCTCGAGAGGCTGGAATTTTCAAAGAGGGAGATGAAATTCTGACCGGGGAAGAAATTTCGGATTGGGATGATACTGAACTGGCACAACGCCTGGAAAAGGTTTCGGTCTTTGCCCGAGTGTCTCCAGGAGACAAGTTGCGCATTATCAATGCTTTCCAGCTACGAGGAGAAGTGGTGGCAATGACAGGAGACGGAGTGAATGACGCTCTCTCTTTGGTGGCGGCTGATTTGGGAGTTAGTATGGGAAAAATCGGGACCGAAGTGGCCAAAGAGGCTTCCGACATAGTTCTCTTGGATGATAATTTTGGGAGCATCGTTCACGGTGTGGAAGAGGGGAGAAGTATTTATAAGAATATTAAAAAAGTGGTACTCTATCTTCTTTCCACTAGTCTAGGAGAAGTTCTGACAATCTTGGCAGTTCTTTTTCTAGGCTATCCCTTGCCGGTTTTTGCTGTCCAGATAATCTGGCTGAATCTTGTGACGGACGGTTTTCTTGATATAGCCCTGGCTATGGAGAATAAGGAAAATAATCTTCTTAAGAAGATTAAAGCCAAGAGCAATCTTATTTTAGACAAGCTATTGCTCAAGAGAATGATCTTTATGGGCGCGATAATGGCATTTTTCACTTCGCTGGCTTTCATAGGGTATTTCAAATATGAAACTGAGAAGGCTTGGACGGTTTCTCTTACGCTCTTAGCGGTCTTTCAGTGGTTTAATGCTTGGAATTGCCGAACGGAAAAGCATTCGCTTTTTTCTCTTTCGCTCTGGGCCAATAAGTTTCTTTTCGGAGCTACTGCCATCGTTGTTGCTCTCCAACTCCTAGCAGTTTATCACCCGTTCTTTCAGAAATTCCTTAAGACGGTTCCGTTGGAAGGAACAGATTGGGCAGTCATTATTCCCCTAGGATTCTCTATCATTCTTCTTGAAGAAATTAGGAAATTTTTGGCGCGCCGAAAAAACCGGTCCATTTCAGTTAGTATTGGACAAGCCGGTAAAAATATGCTATAATAGACGTACAAGTGGCTTAAGAAAGCCAAGATAAAGAATATTAGAAGCGGGTGAATCCGCTTTTTGTGTTTTTTACTCACTGCTTATGGAAAGGAAAATAAAAAAAATAATTCGAAAAATAGTTAAATTTGATATGGAAAGGCTAGTCCGGCCTTTGCTTTTGCTTTTTCTTATCACTGTTTCTTCCGTCGTTCTTTCGGTTCAGTTCACCAATCAGGAAATAAATAATCTGAAGGTGGGAATTCCGAAAGAGGAAAAGATTAACGAAAAGCTTTTGGGGAAGATTGGTGAGATGGTTAAGGGATATCCGATGGAGAAGATGGTGACTCAGATTGCCCGGAAGGACGAGATTCTAGCCGCCTATTTGGTTGGCATTGCTAAGAAGGAAAGCAATTGGGGTCGTCGCGTTCCGGTTTTGGAAGGAGAAGATTGCTATAATTATTGGGGTTATCGGGGAGTGAGAGAGCGGATGGGAAGCGCTGGACATACTTGTTTTGAAAGCCCGACCGATGCAGTAGAAACAGTTTCCAAGCGCCTTAGCTATTTTATCCAGGAAAAAGGTCTAGAAAATCCGGAGGATCTCATTGTTTGGAAGTGTGGCTCTAATTGTGATGGACACAGCCAAGAAAGTGTTGAAAAGTGGATAACGGACGTCGGATATTATTACGAACAGGTCTTAGAGTAGGTTTTTGTAAGAATCACGGCCAGCCTCTTTGTCGGGGCTGGTTTTTATTTCGGACTTTTTAAATTACAAAAATAATTTTGAATGAAAAAGCGTATTGATGTATAATTGCCTTACGCTTATGAAGAAGATATTATTTGTTTTGGGATTGCTTTTTGCTCTTCCCGCCAAAGCTATTTGCCCGGTTTGTACTGTGGCGGTCGGAGCGGGAATCGGTTTTTCTCGCTGGCTGGGAATCGATGACACAATTACCGGACTTTGGATCGGAGCCCTTTTTGTTTCAGTCTCACTTTGGACAATAAATTGGATGAAAGAAAAAACTTGGCGTTTCCGAGGATATAAACTAGCCAGTTTTGCTCTTTATGCCCTTCTTATCATCGTTCCGCTTTTTTGGATGAATGTCTTCTTTCATCCCTTCAATATTCTTTGGGGGATAGATAAGTTGATTTTGGGAATAGTTTTTGGAATAGTCGGGTTTTCTCTTAGC
>JBMOKR010000024.1:0-3314 GCA_049324335.1 Patescibacteria group bacterium
AAGAGGAAGTATAGGGGCTGACGCCTGACCAGTGCTGGAACGTTAACGGGAGCGGTTCACGCCAATCCCCGAAGCGCCAGTGAACGTCGGCGATAACTATAATCGTCCTAAGGTAGCGAAATTCCTTGTCAGGTAAGTTCTGACCCGCATCAATGGCGTAATGACTTGAAAACTGTCTTAACGAAGAGCTCGGTGAAATTGCAATGACGGTAAAGATGCCGTCGACCTGCAGCAAGACGAAAAGACCCCGTGGAGCTTTACTACAACTTGGTATTGATTTAGAGTTTGAGTTGTCTAGCATAGGTGGGAGACTTTGAAGTTCCGACGCCAGTCGGAATGGAGTCGCAATGTGTAATACCACTCTGCTTAAGTTTTAAATCTAACCCTGGGCTGTTATAAGTGTACTAAAACATTTATATCGATGGACCAGAGAATAACAACGACCAAGAGATGTATGATATTGTTATTCATGGTTCACAAGAGATTGTTTTAGTCATTTATACCAGTCCGGGGACAGTGCCTGGTGGGTAGTTTGACTGGGGCGGTCGCCTCCTAAAACGTAACGGAGGCGCTTACAAAGGTTGGCTAGGTCCGGATGGAAATCGGACTGATAGTACAAACGCAAAAGCCAGCTTTACTGAGAGACCCATTAGTCGATCAGTCACGAAAGTGGAAGTTAGTGAACCGACCATCCCAAATAGGAGGATGGAAGATCATCAGATAAAAGTTACCCCGGGGATAACAGGCTGATCCCTCCCAAGAGTCCACATCGACGGAGGGGTTTGGCACCTCGATGTCGGCTCATCGCATCCTGGGGCTGGAGAAGGTCCCAAGGGTTTGGCTGTTCGCCAATTAAAGCGGTACGCGAGCTGGGTTCAAACCGTCGTGAGACAGGTTGGTCTCCTATCTGCTGTGGGCGCCACTACTTGAGAGGATTCTTTCCTAGTACGAGAGGACCGGAAAGAACGAACCTCTGGTGTATCGGCTGTTCCTGCCAAGGGCACTGTCGAGTAGCTAAGTTCGGTCGGGATAATCGCTGAAAGCATATAAGCGAGAAGCCCACCTCAAGATAAGGTAGTTGTTCCGGCTTGCCGGAATAGGTTTCCTGGAAGATGACCAGGTTGATAGGTCTCAGATGTAAGCACTGCGAAGTGTTCAGTCGAGAGATACTAAAAAACTAGAAGTTATCCTCTTTGTATTTTCTTCGGATATTGCTAAGTGGCAAACGATAAGGCACATCTTGTTCCTTGTCGTATGTCACTTGGCCAGTTAGCAGTTAATAGCGACTAATTTGATTTAGGACGCTTTTTGTGGTAGAATAAGCGAGGCGTTAAGCAAAAAAGAAATGGCGAATTATAAAGAAAGTTTGCGATTCACCCTTATTATTTTTTCCGTTGTGGCTCTTTCTATCTCATTTTTTATGTTTTTCTCTCCGGTAATCAACGCCTTCTAGAGAAAATGTTTGAACCTATAATTCTCGGTGCTTCTAGCGAAGCGGCAACACCCGATCCCATTCCGAACTCGGCAGTTAAGCGCTTCAGCGCTGATGGTATCCGCCCTTGGGCGGGAAGAGTAAGTCAGTGCCGAGAATTATGAGTTTAAAAGAGAAATGAGAGGGGATTTTCAGGAGTTTTGACTCCTGTTTTTTTATGGTTTTTCTAAAAGGAATTTTGTGCTAAGATTAGTCTATGGATGAAAAAAGAAGAAAAATAAAGCGGTGGATAATCATTGGGATTTACGGAGTGATATTCTTGGCTTTAGTTGGTGCGATATATCAAGCTTTTCGACCAGAAGAGACCTGCTCGGACTCTCTTAAGAATCAAAACGAGGAAGATGTCGATTGTGGAGGAGTCTGCCGTCCTTGTGAAAAATACGATGCTAGAGAGCTCAATATTTTGGAAAGCGGATCGACCAAAAGCGGTCAAGAGGGAAGTCTGGATGCCTATGCTCGGATTGAAAATCCCAATAATTTCTGGGGAGGAGAGGCGGTAAATTATGAATTTATGGTGAAAGACGAATCCGGCAATGTTTTGGGGAGCCGGAAAGGCGCCAGCTTCATTTTGCCGCAAGAGACAAAATTCATCGTGGAGAATAACTTGCCTTCCGGAGCGACTGGAGCAAAGGTCGAATTCAAAGTAGAGAGTGTGGCTTGGGCTAAGTTCGATTCTTCTTTTCATAATCCGGAAATCAAGATAATTAACAAAAACCTCAAGTTCGATTTTTTTCAAAGTTCGGCCTCAGGGCTCCTTCGCAATGAAAGCCCCTATGATTTCAGCCTGATAAAGATAAAGATTATCCTTAGGGACAATTCCGGAAAAATCGGATTCATTAATACGACTGAGATGCGGACGGTTAAAAGCGGGGAAGAAAGGGAATTTAAGGCCATCTGGCCGGGCAAACTGCCAGATGAGATAACCCGGATGGAAGTGGAAACAGAAATCAATGTTTTTGATTCTCAATCAATCTTCCAGAAATTTTATGAGAGTCAAAAATTCCAAGAAATTACCGCTCCCCGCCGTTAACAATCAAGATGTTTAAGAATTTAAAATTTGACCTGGTTCTCTTGACAGCGGTTTCCTTTTTGGTTGTTCTCAGTCTCCTTATTATTTTTAGTTTTGTTTCCTCGGGAAATCAGGAGTCTCTCGGGGCCAGTTTTTTTTATAAACAGTTGGCGGCGGTAGTGATTGGCTACGGCTCTCTTTTTTTTCTGGCCTTCTATGATTATCGGGTCTTTCTCAAATCTAGCACCAAGATATATTTTGTCGCTATTGCTATCCTTCTTCTGGTAATTGTTCTGGGAAAGAATATCCGTGGAACGACCGGTTGGCTTTCAGTCGGACTTTTCAATTTCCAGCCGGTCGAGCTGGTGAAAGTGGTGATGATACTTTTCCTGGCCAGTTTTCTTTCCAAGAAAAGGACCGAGCTGGGGGTGCGGACGCGGATTTTCGCTTCTTTGGTTCTCACTCTCATTCCGGTCTTCCTCATTTTGAGACAGCCCGATTTAGGATCCTCCCTCATCATCATCTTCATCTGGATAGGCATGATTCTAGCCAGTCGGATCGGAAAGAAGAATATTGCCATCCTTGGGTCAGTCGGACTCTTGGCGATTTTTGTGGCTTTTTTCTTCTTACAAAACTATCAAGTCGAAAGACTTAAGAATTTTGTTGACCCTTTTAGTGATCCCAAAGGCAGTGGGTATAATGTCATTCAATCAATGGTGGCAGTCGGTTCGGGTGGTTTTTGGGGGAAGGGCTTGGGACATGGCAGTCAATCTCAGCTCAATTTTCTTCCAGAAAAGCATACTGATTTTATTT
>JBMOKR010000025.1:0-3305 GCA_049324335.1 Patescibacteria group bacterium
TTATGTCGCACAGCATTTTTTTAGACAAGGCTCGTTTTGAGGATATTTCCAATAAGACCTTTAAGGTGTTCTTGCTGTTGGCGGTTCCCTTGGTTGTGGCAGTGAGTTTTCTTTCGGAGGGCATCATTCGACTTATAGGAGGGGCGGATTTCTCTGAATCGGCCCCGGTGCTTAGAATATTGGTTTTTGCCTTGGCGTTTATCTTTTTTGGCAATTTTTTCAACTCAATCTTGATTGCGGCTAATCTTCAGAAACGCTTGATGTTTACCCTTTCAATTGCGGCGGTTTTCAACATCGGACTGAATTTATTTCTTATTCCAAGACACTCCTATTTTGGAGCAGCGGGAGTTTCAGTTGGGACTGAATTTCTAGTGGTAGCTTTTACGGCCTTTTGGGCTTTCAAAAAGGTCGGCTATGTTCCCAGCTTTGAAAAAGGATTTTTTATTATGACCGCAGGAGCTTTGATGGCCGTCTTTCTGTTTTTATTTCAAGAAATGAATTTCTTTTTTCTTGCCCTTTCTAGCGCTTTAGTGTATTTTTTCTTCCTTTGGATTTTCAAGGTGATAACCACCCAAGAAATTAGAAGTCTTATAAGCAAAAAAGGAATATCTGAATATGAAAACTTATCCTAAGGTTTTTATTGTGGTCTTGAATTATAATGGCGCCCAGGTTATTAAACAATGCCTCAGTAGTCTTTTTAATTTGGAATACCCAAACTTTTCAGTGGTAGTTGTGGACAATGATTCAAAAGACGGGTCTTTTGAGATGGCTAAGAATCAATTCGGAAGAGCTTACTTCATCAAGAATGAAAAGAATCTTGGGTTTGCTACGGGAAACAATGTGGGAATTCGATTTTCTCTGGAACGTGGGGCGGACTGGGTTTGGCTCCTCAATAATGATACCGAGGTAGATCCAAGTTCTCTCAAAGAATTGGTGTTTCAAGGAGAAAAGGCCGGAGCGGGAATATTAAGTCCCGTGATTTTTGAGCGGGATGGAGAAAAAATTTGGTTTGCTGGCGGCCGAATAGACTGGCTGAGAATGAAAGTGGTTCATTTCCAGAGAGCTATTTCAGAGGAGTTTTATCTAAGCGATTTTATAACCGGATGCGCTATGTTAGTGAAGAAGGATGTTTTCAAAAAAATCGGACTTTTGGACGAGGACTTCTTTCTTTATTACGAAGATGCAGATTTTGGAGAGAGAGCCAGAAGGGCTGGCTTTAAGAAGGGGGTGGCCACCAGAAGCTGGATTTATCATTTTGAAAATAGCCAGAAGGATTTTTCAGGAAAGCTCTATTGGCTGGTTCTCTCAGGTCTCTTATTTTTCAAGAAAGATTCTTTTGGACTGAAAAAAATCTGGATTTGGCTGTTAATTTTTCTTAGAAGGATGAAAAATATCAAAAATCTTGTTTTTAAGAAAGAGGAAAAGTCCAGAGTGATAAGAAGGGCCTTCAAGGATTTCAAAAAAGCTAGCCATGAATAACTCTGTTTCTGTAATCATAGTTAATTTTAAGAGTCAGGAATATTTGAAAAGGTGCCTGGAATCTTTGCGATTGCTTATTCTCTCAAAGGAAATTTTGGAGATTGTTGTTATCAATAATGATTCAAAGGAGAACTTATCCTTTTTGACAGAAGATTTTCCCGATATTCGGGTAGTTGGCAACAAGAATGATGGATTAGGAAAAGCTTGGAACTTGGGTCGAAAGCTTTCTCAGGGCGAGATTCTCTGGTTCCTCAACCCGGACACGGAGATAGTTGAGAATTCTTTAAAGGGGATAAAAAAAGCTTTTGACGAAGATGAGAGATTGGCCGTTATCGGGCCCAGACTTATAACGGAAAAGGGAGTTTCTCAGTTCTGGAGTGCTGGCAAGGAAACGGGCCTTCTAGACATTGCTCTTAATAATGCTGGATGGATAAGGAGTCGCAGGATCTGGGAGAGCCAATCTCCCACAGAGACTGATTGGGTGAGTGGGGCGGCATTTTTTTTAAGAGCTAGTCATTTTGATCGGCTGGGAGGTTTTGATGAAAAAATTGTACGTTATTTTGAGGATATGGATTTTTGTCGGAGAGCCAGAAAAGAAGGCTTGAAAGTGCTCTTTTATCCTCTTTTTTCGGTACGTCATTTCTGTGGCAGAAGTCATAAGGATAAGCGTCAACAGAAAATTGACTTCTATTCCTCCCAGGATTATTATTTTAGGAAGCATCACGGAAGCATCCAATCGGCAATCTTAAGAACGTTGCGAAGACTCCTACTTCTTACTTGAAATACTGAGATGAAGGAGTGGAATAAAATTGTCCTATGCATGATTTTTTAAAGAAAAGTTTTCTTTTTCTCATCTTCTTTCTTCCTTGGCAGTTGGCCCTGAACTTGGGAATAGGGATAGATTTGGCTTCGGGAAGGGTTCTTATTGCCCTTCTTTTTTTGGCTTGGCTAGCCTTTCAGCTTCTTAGAAAAAAAGTCTCTATGCCTAGTGATTTTGTCTCCATTTCTTTGTACGGATTTATTTTTTGTATGCTCTTCTCGATTGTTTTTTCCCGAGAAATAGAGTGGTCTCTAAGAAAGGCTAGCTTTCTTTTGTCTATTTTTCCTATTATTTTTTTGACGGAGTATTTTTTAGAAGGGAAAGATAGGCGAGAAATTATTTTAAAAGTTCTTGTTACGAGCTCTTTCGGGGTGGCTTTTTTGGGAATAATACAATTTTTTTCTCAGTTTTTATTTGGCTGGGAAGCAGTATATTTTTTTTGGGCTGATTATATATCCGCGCCTTTCCTAGGAAGGGCCTTTTCTGAAGCAGTTCTCCAAAACCCTTCTTGGCTGGTGGAAATATCCGGGAGAACCTGGATTAGGGCGACGGCAGTTTTTCCAGATCCTCATATGCTTTCTTTTTTTCTCAATCTTTCTATTGGAGCGAATCTGGCTCTGATTATTAAAAATAAAAAGATTCTCTTCTGGCGCATTAGCTTAGCAGTTCTTGTTTTGGCTAGCCTCCTGACTTTTTCTCGGGGAGGGTATGTGGGTTTTTTTCTGGCTAGTCTAGTTATTTCAGTTATTTTTTTTATGAAGCTGAGGGTTCCTCAGAAAATTCGTCTAACCGGGATTTTATTGGGCATAACGATTGTTTTAGCGGCTATTTCTCCAATTCGCGAGCGGTTTTTCTCCTCCTTTAATCTGCGGGAGGGATCCAATATTGGCCGACTAGAAACTTGGGGGAAAGCCTGGGATGTTTGGGAAAGGAATTTTCCTCTGGGAGTGGGAATCGGGAGCTATCCCCTGTTTGTAAAGGCAACCGCTGATTATCGGGAGCCCAT
>JBMOKR010000026.1:0-3010 GCA_049324335.1 Patescibacteria group bacterium
GAGAGCTTCACGCGAGAAACTTCCTGGCCATTTTGGTAGGTTATCTTGTATCTAACTTCCAATATTCCCTTCTCTCCTTTTTGCTCGGTCTTTTTTTCTCGCCAGCCTAGCTTGGCGTCATTTTTGGTGGTGGTTTTGAAAGGGATGTCTTCAGAGAGAGTTTTTTCTTCTATATTGATGCGCGTTATGATGATAGGCTCATTTTCTCGAGGAGGAGAATCGAGGTTGGGAGAAACTTTGTCCAATCTGCCAAGAGCGATGGCATTTTCCTGAATAACTCCTCGGATGTTTTTGGATAGAGTATGATTTTTAACTTCCCTTCCATCAACTTGAATCTTGATATTCCTAGCTCTTTGAATCTCAATCTTCATTCCTGGATAAAGAGAAGAGCTTTTTTCCGGAATAATTAGGTCATTTTCTCCGATATTTATTTTTTCTTCGACTAAGAAAGTTTCTATTTGGTCAGAGTTAGTCCTAATCGAGTAGTTGATACCATTTTCGTCTAAGATTATATTTTTTGAAGAATTATTAAAACTTAAAGACCTTCTGTTCCCTAAAAAAGTAAAATAAAAGACTGAAATAGAGCTTATTGCAAGGAGTATTAAGGATATTTTTAATGATTTAGACATTTAGTCACTTGAATTTCATTTAAAATTCAAAATTTAAAATTCAAAATTTTCTTTCTATTCCGTCTTAAACCGATATTGGAGCGCTTCTGCGATATGCTCTGGTTGGATTGTTTCTAGGCCTCCTAAATCAGCAATGGTGCGGGAGACTTTGATTATACGAAAATATGACCGAGCGCTCAAGTGGAGGCTAGAAACGGCTTGTTTCATGAGCGCGACGCACTTCGGAGAGAGCTGGCAGTAGTTTTTGATTTCCTCGCTATCCATTTCGGCGTTGCTTATGGTTTTCGAGTTGGAAAACCTTCGAGTTTGGATTTCTCTGGCGTTTTGAACCCGTTTTCTTATTTGTTTTGAAGTCTCGCTGGATTCTCCTTGGGAAGAGAGCTTCTCAAATTTTATCCGGGGAACTTCTACGTGGAGGTCAATCCGATCGAGAATCGGTCCGGAAATCTTTCGCTGGTATTTTATTATCTGGGCTGGTGAACAGGTACAGGTCTTTTCCGGATCAGTAGCATTTCCACAGGGGCAAGGATTCATGGCTGCGATAAGGGTGAAGCGAGCCGGAAATTCCAAGGTTCCTTGCGCTCTTGAAACAGTGATGACGCCGTCCTCCAAGGGTTGTCTTAGATTTTCTAGAACTGATCGGGAAAATTCGGGGAATTCGTCCAAAAAAAGGATTCCTCGATGAGCCAGACTGATTTCTCCTGGCCTGGGATAGGTTCCTCCTCCGACCAGAGAAACAGCGCTGGCGCTGTGATGAGGGGAGCGGAATTGTCTTTCTAGGACAAGCGGTTTGTCTTTAGGCAGGATTCCAGCAATGGAAAATATCTTAGTTATCTCTAGAGATTCTGGAAGACTGAGTCTGGGGAGAATAGAGACACAAGTCTTGGCTAGCATAGTTTTCCCGCTTCCTGGCGGTCCGGAAAGGATAGTATTGTGTCCTCCTGAAGCGGCGATTTCGAGCGCTCTTTTGGCATATTCCTGACCCTTAACCAGCGACATATCAAGTGGAGAGGAGGCATTTTCAAAAAGCGCCTCCAAATCAATTTTGGGAATTGCCTCTAGGGGCAATCTATTTTCCAAGTGGTCAATAAGCTCGGAAAGCTTTTTAATGGGAAAAACTTGAGCAGGGCCGGCGATGCTGGCTTCCCGGGCATTATCTTCCGGAACGTAGATTTCAGAAAATCCTAGGCGATTAGCCATAATACTCATCGGCAAGACTCCACTTATCGGGCGGACGGCTCCATCCAGGGAGAGTTCTCCCAAGAAGAGCCTTTTTTCAACCGGGAAACTGATTTGCTTAGTCGAAAGAAGCAGTCCCAAGGCAATGGGCAGGTCATAAATTGGACCTTCTTTGCGGATATCGGCCGGAGCGAGGTTAACGGTAATTCGTCCGCATTGGTGCGGAGGTTTGAAGCCAGTATTTCTAACAGCAGAACTCACTCGGTCGCGCGATTCTTTGATAGCAGTGTCTGGCAAGCCGACTATATTAAAGCTATGGAGGCCAGCTTTTACGCTGTCAGCTTCTACTTCAACCACTTGGCTTTCCAGGCCGACCGTAGTGGCGGAAAAAACTTTAGAGGACATTTTATTAACTAAAAAATAATAGCTAAAAACTAAGAACTGACGATCTGAGAGGTTATTTTTTTAGTAAGATTTT
Source organism: Patescibacteria group bacterium (assembly GCA_049324335.1). Classification (GTDB taxonomy): domain Bacteria; phylum Patescibacteriota; class Minisyncoccia; order Moranbacterales; family UBA2206; genus JBMOKR01. The sequence goes on from JBMOKR010000026.1 coordinate 2,287, forward strand.
CGTGATTATGATTGTTGCTCCCAAAGAAATAGACACGTCAGCCAGATTAAATACGGGCCAAAAGCGCAAATCTATGAAATCTATTACGCAACCAAAACTTATTCTGTCGATTAAGTTAGAAAGGCCACCAGCCAAGACAAAAGTCATTGATAGCCAGTTGCCAGTCGCTAGTAGCTTATCGTTGGGGACCGATGACCGGTGGCTGTCGGCTGTTGATTTAAGGCTAAATTTTCTTCCGATACTCCAAAAAACAATTATACAAAACAAAACAACGAGAATAAAAACGGGATTAATACCAAAAGCTATTCCGGAATTACAGATATAAAACCCGCCAGATTGGCGGATGATATACTTGCTTAGCTGATCAATAAGGATGACGAGCGCGAATAAAAGAAACGGAACAATATTTTTTTGAAGCTCTTTTTTCATCATTTTCCCCTCCCCAAATCCTTATTCGCAACGGATACAAGTTTTAGCGGCCGGATTAGCTCTAAGTCTCTCTATGTTAATCTCCTGCTCTCCATTTCCGCAATTCTGACAGAAGCCATAATTTCCCTTTTCTATTCGGCCTAAAGCCTCTATGATTTCCTGGAGCCTTTTTTCGAGAGTTGTTTCCACTCCTAAGTTATCGACATATTCATTCACTTCTGTGGCATTCTCATCATCACCGCTTCCTAATTCGTCAAAGGTTGTTTCGTAGTCTCCTACTGCCTTATCTAATGGT
>JBMOKR010000027.1:0-2999 GCA_049324335.1 Patescibacteria group bacterium
GTCCGGAAAGCTGGGTGGCGTTATTGATGCGGTCGGTCTTTCCTGATTCATTAAGCTTTCCGTTTAAGATGACATTAATATTTTCCGGATTAGTTTTGAGAGTTATGGCTCCGGAATAAACAAAAACGCCTCGAGAGAAATCGAAACGATAGCCCCGGGCTCTAAGAATCACTGCTGGAGCAGTGATGAAGAAAGCGATAACCAAAATCCAGAAGAAAATCCTTCTTTTGAGCTTTTCCATATCAGTTAGTATTCTAGCTCTTTTGTTCTCTCTTGGCAAGGGGAGAAAGTTGACAAGATGCCAGAGAAAGCCTATAATAGCCTATGTTAAGTATTTAGCTTATTTTATGTTAGCAATCATCAAAACTGGCGGAAAACAGTATAAAGTCAAGGTCGGAGACCGAATAAAGGTGGAAAAGCTGGAAGGGAAAGTCGGCGAGAAGGTCGTCTTTGATGAGGTACTTTTCTTGGGAGATGAAAAGGATATCAAGGTTGGAAGTCCGATTGTTTCTGGAGCCAAGGTAGAAGGCAAGATTATTGAGACCTCCCAAGGAGATAAGGTGGTCGGAATCAAATTTAAAGCCAAAAAAAGATACAAGGTTAAATTCGGACATCGGCAGATTATGACCGAAGTTGAGATAGTCAGTATAAAGTAGGTAACATCTGGTAGATTGTGTTCAGTATTATTTTAAGACACCGTTCCGCATGCGGAACGGTGTCTTTTTAAATACCAGATACCAGCTACATTTCTTTGCGGTTATTAATAGCTGAACTAAGAGTGATTTCATCAGCATACTCAATATCTCCACCAATCGAAAGTCCGCGCCCTAGGGAAGTTATCTTTACCCCCAAGGGCTTAAGGGCCCTTTTAACATAGAGCGCCGTGGCATCGCCTTCGGTAGTAGGATTCATAGCCAGGATAATTTCTACCGGATTTTCTTTTCGTACTCTTTCTTCTAGCTCTTGAAGCTTGAGTTTTTGTGAATTATCTCCCGTGATATTTCCTCCCAAGACGTGGTAGAGTCCCCGAAAGGATCGGGTTTTTTCAATAGCAATAACATCCAGGGGTTCTTCGACGACTGCGATAAGAGACTTCTCTCGGCGGGAATCTTGACAAATGGAACACAAGTCTCCCTCACTCAAGTTGAAGCACTTTTGGCAATATTGAAGATCAAGCTTGAGATTAAGGAGGCTCTCTCCGAAATCCTTAAGAACCGCCGGATCTTTTCGGAAAAGATAAAGCACTAGTCGTTCAGCCATTTTGGGTCCGACAGAAGGAAGGGCGGAAAAATGATCGATAAGTTTTTTGAAAGATTTGGGAAACACTTGGATTAATTCAAAAATCAAAAGTCAAAATGAAAAATTTATGTGCTCGCTTTGCTCGTATATTTTATAATTAATATCCTGAGCGATAGCGAGGGATACCAAAATTTTTATTTTTAATTTTTACATTTTGCTTTATTTACTCGGTGTGGACTTTTTCTAATGATTTGAAAGTAGTGGAGTTTTCTTCGAAATAGAGAGACAATCTTCCGACGGGTCCGTTTCTGTGCTTGGCAATATGGACTTCGACGATATTCTTGTTCGGGGTGTCTGGTTTTTCTCGGTCTTCTCGGTAGAGGAACATTACAATGTCGGCGTCTTGTTCAATTGATCCAGATTCGCGCAGGTCAGAGAGTTTTGGAATCTGAGGACTTCTGGCTTCGACGGCGCGGGAAAGCTGAGAAAGGGCGATAATCGGAATGTTTAGTTCGCGAGCCAGCTGTTTGAGAGCGCGGGAAATTTCCGAAATTTCGTTTACCCGATTATCTCCTCCAGTGCTTCTTCCTTCCATAAGCTGGAGGTAGTCGACGATAATTACTCCGACATTGTGTTCTGATTGAAGCCGGCGGGCCATAGTCCGCATTTCCATCACATTGGCGCTTCCAGTATCATCGATGAAAATAGGCGCTTCCGAAAGGATTCCCATGGCTTCCCCAATCCTTTGAAAATCATCATCGCCTTCGCCAGACTTAAGCTTTCCAGTTCGAAGACGCCAAAGATCGACTCCGCTTTGGGCGGCCAGCATTCTATCAATCAACTGGTCGGCGGACATTTCTAAGGAAAAAATTCCGACCGGAATTTTTTCTCTAACAGCAATCTGACGGGCCAAATCCAAGGCTAGCGTGGTTTTTCCGATTGACGGACGCGCCGCCAAGATAATCAAGTCAGATTTTTGGAATCCAGCTAAGATACCGTCCATATCCGGGAACCCAGTCGGGACTCCTCGGAGCTTATGGTCTCCCTTGTGAAGTTCATCAATTCGATTAAAGGCTTCCTCCAGAATGGAACGGATAGGAATAAAATCCTGCTTGATGTATTTTTGGGAAACTGAGAAGAGCTTCTGTTCGGCTGTGTCCAAAACTTTTTCTACGTCTTCATTTTCTTTGTATCCCAGCTCGGTGATTTCTGAAGCTACCAGGATGAGTTTCCGAAGGGTGGATTTTTTTTGGACGACCTTAGCATAATGGGCAACATTTGAGCTTGAAGGGACGGAAGTCACAAGACTGGTAAGATAGCTTGACCCACCAACTTTGTCGAGCTGTCCCTTCTCTTCTAGGCGATTGGAAAGACTGAGAACATCGATTGGTTCGCGCTTTTCATAAAGCTCAATCATGGCCTCAAAAATGAGATTATGGATATCCTTATAGAAATCTCCGACGTGGACTAGATTGGCTACCTTGATTATGGCATCCTTGTCCAACATTAGAGCTCCGAGAACTGATTGCTCAGCCTCGATATTTTGAGGCGGAAGACGTAAATTTTGAGAAGTATTGTCGCTCATAGTTATTCCATTATAGGGATTTGTCTGAACTAAAGCAATCTTGTTTTTTCCTCAGTTTATGCCCAGTTTGTGCTTTTTTAGAATCTGCCCTATCTCTTTCAAACTTTCGGCGCGGACGAGTTTTTGCCTGAGTTCGGATGCTCCCGGAAAGCCCTTAAAGTACCAAGCTAGGTGC
>JBMOKR010000028.1:0-2972 GCA_049324335.1 Patescibacteria group bacterium
CGCCGCTCCGACGCCCAACCGCATACAGCCATGGGAAACTGGAATCCCTAAATGATTGGCGCCCTCTTTATACCCGCCCGGCCACTCAGGGAGCTCGTGGATACCATATTTTCCTCCAGGAGTTATGGCCATCCAAAATGGCATGTAGAGACCATATTGCTTCGACCAGGTCCGAGGAGATTTATTGTATATCTGATGCTCCCCTTTGGGAGTTTCCATTCCTCTTTTCCCAGAAGAAATCAGAAAAGAATCCAGGATTTTCCCGTTTTCAAAAATAGACATGACTTGGCTGCCCAGATTTACATCGATATATTTTCCCTCAACTATCTTAGGCCGAGTAAGGCGCTTGGCTTGGGCTAGACGAAGAGTCAAATCCTTATCCCATTCCAAGGGAACGGGCGGAAGAGTGGTAAACTTACCGCTGTATATCTTTTTATATCCAGAATCGCTCTCCTTAAAATACTTTACCCAGATATCCAGATTGACCGTCTCTCCATCTTGAAATGCCTGTTTGGGAAGAATTTGGAATTTCTTTTTTGAGACATCGCTTTCAACAACCAATTCTCTCTCTGGATTAGTTTTAAAAACGACTGAAAATCCCAGAGTGGAGGAGGAGAAATTTATCTCAATCGGATCCTCAATACCTATTGAGACATCTTCGCTTCCGGGAAGCGGAAAAACACTCCCCAGTCCGGGATAATCTACTGTTTCAAAAGATAAGGATTGTTTCCGGATGGGGAAAATAAGGAAGTTCCTTCCTTCAGGCAAATTGATTTGAATTTTCTCTCCCAGTGGCCAAAAGGTTTCCGGATAAATCAAGACCTTTCCCTCTTTTTCTTCCAATCTGAAATTGACGCGCGGATTAAGGGTAATTCCTTCCCAATAATTTTTCGCCTCAAAAGGCCCGGAAAAATAAATTGCCACCGGGTCCCCGGGAGAGATTTTCCCCTTATTGGGAATAAAAAATCTAACTTCCCCAATTCCAGCGCGCGAAAACATCCAGATAGACACGCCCAGAGTTAGAAATAAAAACACCGCGATTAATAAAATATTTTTCCAGCCTTTCATTACGGATGAAAAATTTTCTTAGCTTCTTCCCAAAATAAGGGGTACCCGTTTTTAATTTTGAGATAATACCACCATTCCGCTCCCCAAAGATAAATCGGCGAGAATCCGGCCTTTTTAGCAAAAACCAGATTCTTTTTGAACTGATCGATATTCATGGCTCCAAGCTGTTCTTCGAGCGTCTTATCCCAGGTCGCTCCTTCAATCCACGGTTCGGCTTGAAGCTCCACGTTGATGATTTCTCTCTTTCCGGAAAAAATATCCACGAGTTTCTTTTTGAAGTGAAAAAACCTTGGACCGATTGGGTAAGTGAAATAGCCTACATTTTTGCTCCAGATTTTAAGATACATCGTCGTGCCAAAAACGTCCGCCCGAGAAGCTGCTGGAATCCAAAAACTGAGCTCTCCGCTATCAGTGATAATTACCGGACGGCTCGGATCGAGCTTTCTCGCTAGATCAATTTCCAAATCCAACAAATTTTCATCTAACTCCGGACAATTGCCGAAAGGCAAAAAGGGTTCATTTTCGACTTGCCAATATCTGATAGCCGGACTATGTCGATATCTTTCAATAGTTTCCTGGACAAAATATAAGAGACGCGCCTTTCTCTTAGCGTCGTCATTTTTTCCCCACTCGGGAATGAAGCATTCCGGCCAACGAGGAACTTTTTGTCCGACCGCTAAAATAACCTCGACATTCCTTTTTTCCGCTTCGTCAATTTGCCAATCCAGCTCTCTGAAATCATAAACACCCTCTTCTTTTTCTATCTCATCCCAATAAGCCGGAATTCGGATTTTTTTTACGCCCAAGTCATCCAGAATCGCCAAATAAGTCTCTCGCCAATCCAGTCCCAATTCTCCGGCGTAGCGTTTGGAAAAAGTCACTCCGAAATCCGCTTCCTTTTCGGGAGCGAAGGGAAAGTTAAAATAGGCTAGCAAGGAAACTACCAAAATAATCAGTCCGATTAAAAAATAGGTCGCTATTTTAAATATCTTTTTTATCATATTATTATCTCACCATCCACACCCCTGCTCCAATCATTATTATAGCTCCCAGCTTTTGGGAGATTATCCGCCAACTGCGCTCTTCTTGAAAAATATCTGGAAATTTTAAAGAGGCTACCAGTCCGATTAAAAAGACAAAAGCATATTCAGTCGCCACCAGCGCGTTCACCACAGCCACGCTCCCCAGGGATATAGCTAAGTTGAAAACGATTGACCCCAGACCTCCCAATATCTTATTGGCCACAAAAATTATCCCCGTTTTGGCATTTTGACGCTTATCTTTTTGAAAGCTTGAAAAAGCGCTTGCGACTTTCTTTCTCCAAGAAGGCACCGAAAGTAAGCTCACCGCCCCCAAAAAAACTCCGATTCGGGTCCAGATAAAAACATTAATAAAACTATCCTCGGCATAGAAAGGCTTAAAAAAAGAAAAAGCTATCCCCAAAAATATTCCCGCCAGAGCCGCTAGGGGAAAATCGGAAAAAATCCGCAGAGCCTCGCCTTTTTCAAACTTTATGGAAATTACCACTCCCCCCAGAATCAGCAAGAAAATTCCCCCGAAATCCAGCCAGTCCAAATGGTCGCCAAAGACGGTAGTTGAAATCAGAAAAGAGACCAGGGTAGTGATAACTCCGACGACCGGAACCACCCGGCTAGCTTCACTTTTTTGAAAGGCGAAGAACAAAGCCAGAAGGCCAAAAGTATAGAGCGCCCCGAAAAACAGCATCCCTGCCATATCCGCTAAATTGACGCTATGGAATCCAAAGGGGAAGAAGATTGCCAAAGTGAATATGCTTAGGAGTCCGACAAAAAAAGTATACACGGCTGGGTGCTGGATCCTGCGTGAAGAAATCAAAAATTTATCTAGGACAACCGCGCCAGCGGTCAAGAAATAGGAAAAAATTG
>JBMOKR010000029.1:0-2949 GCA_049324335.1 Patescibacteria group bacterium
ACGGATTTTCCCGCATGATAGTTTCCAATCTTTCCAGAGTGATCTTTTCCTTTGTTCTTTCTCCTCCGAAATCAATCACTTTCACTCCGAGTCCCGAGTAGTAGAAACTGCGGAAATTACGGGTGATGAGAATATCCTGATCCCCTCTTTTCTTTTTGACATAGGTGAAGATTTTTCGGTAGTTGGGGTTCTCAGACTCGGAAGTTTGGCGGTAGAAATTATCTTTCTGAAAGAAGAAAGCGTAATTGGGAACGAGAAGGAGAAGAATGATGAGACTAGCCCAATAAGCGCGCGTGGAAAATTTTGCCAGATTTTCTTTCATAAATAAAGCGACAAAATAGATCCCGGAAGCTAAGAGAATGATTTTGAACGACTGGGCGAAGAAAATGTATTGGCTTCCGACATTTCGGTCCCAGAAAAAAATAGCCAAAAGAAGCGTTCCCCAAAAAGACACTGTGAGCCAGAGAGATTCTTTGGGAAGGTCAGCTTTTTTGTAGAGATAGAAGGTTCCGAGAAGTAGAAGTCCGAGTGGCAGAAGAAATCCGGAATAGTCGGAGAAGACTTTTTCTAAATAGGAAAAGTGATTAATTCCCCATCCCAGTTCTTTGGTGGCTGCTTTAAGCTTGTCTCCAAAAATGATAAGTCCGGATAGGATTCCCAAGATTCCGATTCCCAGATAAGCGTTGTATTTATTGAGGCCCGGTTGCTTTTTATATCTAACAAGGGCCAGAATTAGAAAATAGAGCGCTAGGATGAAAGCGATGTTGGCGGTCAGAAGATGGAGGTGAAGACTAAGCGCTCCCAAGATTAGAGCGGGCAAAAGATAGAAGATATTGAGAGAAAGTTTGTCCCAGATAGTTTTTGCGAATTTCAGCTTCCCGGCATATTCCTTCTCAAAAGCGCTCCAAAGCGTCCAAGAGAAGGTCAGGAAGACCGGAAAGAACATGGCGTACATCCGGAGTTTCCGATCAAACTCGATTCCATCCAGACTCACTGCAAAAAGGAAAGCGCTGATAAGTCCGATAGTTTTGTTATTAGTGAACTTTTCAGCCACGAAATAAATGAGGATGATAGTAAGGACTCCCCAGAGGGCGCTTATGCTCCTAGCTACTCCTTCAGTTGGCGGAAAAAACTTGAAAAGTTCGGCCACTTGGATTTTGTAGGCCCAAGCCCGTTCGTCCCGGGCAGAAAACTCATTGGCCGTGTTGACTTGCCCCAAATTGAAATCCCAGCTTTTCCATTCCCCTGTTTTCTGGAAAGCGTAGCTAGAATTGATATCTAGGAATTCATCAGCTGAAAAAGACGGCTCTCCAAGATTCCAAAAGCGAAGAAAAGCGCCGAGAGCCAAGATGGCGAGAAGGATGAGAAAAGTTTTATTTTTGAACATAAAACTGCTTCAATTGCCAATCATCAATAATCAATTATCAATAAATGATCAATGGATCAATGAAAAATTGATAATTAGTAATTTGGAATTGATTGATAATTGTAAATTGTTACTTGATAATTATTCTTCTGCTTCTTCATTGAATATTTCCTCCCAACGATATCTGACAGGCACGCCAGGAGCGCTTTTGGGTTTGCCTTTTTCTTCGAATTCCTGGCGGACGGCGTTTATGGATCCGGGTTTGGGCGTGAGGCGCCAAAGCGTGAGGGTGCCGAATTCCTTTTTCTCAATAACATCAAAATCTGGAAGATACTTCTCAGTCTTAGATTCCCAGTTGGCGCTGGTTGGATAAATGAGAAAATAATTTCCTTCTGAGTAGATCTTCTTAGCGTTGGAAGCATTTCGGAAATCATCGCGAGGAATTTCTCTGCGGTCCAGATGGTAAAGAAGCGACCGGCGATAATAGGCCTCGCTATTGAGATAAATCGGAAAGCCGTTTTGGGCGTAGATTCCTAAGATGTGGTCAATGATAAGATATTGTTGTTTCAGCGTAACGCGGGTATTTTCTTTGAGAATCCGGTCCGCTCCGATTTCAAAATTAACTTGGTGGGCGTTCATAAGCTGCCAAAAGCGTTCCTTGACATTCCAAAGATTGGAGAGAATAAAAAGCGATCCGAAAACAAGAATCAGCGCCAAGCCAAGTTTCTTGGAAGGGAGGAAATTTTTTACGGTTTCCAGAAGAAGTCCCAAGAATATGAGAGGCAAGGCGCAGATAATTAGGAAAAATCTTGGCGCAATGTCAAAGGCGATTGGAAAAAAGAGAACTAGGGAAATCCCGAACCAAAGACTGGAAAGAATCAGAAAGTTCTTCTGATTTTCGGAAACTTGGTTTTTCTTGAGAGCGAAAAAAGTTTTAAGGAAAAGAAGGATTCCCCCGATAATGAAGAATAACATCCCAACTATTCCGCCCCAAATCCCCTTTCGACAGGGAGCATCGCAAAGAAAATCAAAACCGCCAGGAATTTGCTTGAGACGAGGCAATTCAAAGGTTTCTTCTCCGGTAAGAATCAGGAAATGTCCCAGAGAAACTTCGGTAATGTCTTTGTAGGCTTTTTCTATGAGCGTGTGAGTTTCTTTAGTCGAGTCGGTTTTTTTATTAAAAACTCGGACAAATTCTTTGACGTTGTCTCCCCCAGTTTTTAGATCATTAATTATGAGAGGAGTGTAAAGAAAGAGAAAAATGAGAACAGCTCCCAGCCACCAGGTCCAGCGGATGCGGGGCCTTTTCCAGAGAAGAAAAATAGCTGTGATGGATGGAATGGCCAAAAAGGCGGTGAAATGAAGCTGGGTAGTGATTCCCAGAGCCAAAGATAAAACTAGAAGCCAGAGACCCCTTTTCTTGGAATCCGGACTAGACAGATTGAGAAGCGCTAGGAAGGAGAGCAAAATGAAAAACGGCAGATTATTGGGGTTCCAGCCAAAACGGGAATACATGATAAAAAAAAGAGAGGCGGAAAATATTCCTGTCAAAAGGAGAGCAAGATTTTTTTCAAAGTATTTCC
>JBMOKR010000030.1:0-2927 GCA_049324335.1 Patescibacteria group bacterium
AGTGAGCAGTAGCAATAGTAATACCACGCTCCTTCTCTTCCGGAGCCTTGTCAATCTCGTCTACTCCCTTCTCCTTAGCCTGTCCCTTAAAGGCCAAGACATGAAGAATAGCCGCGGTAAGAGTAGTCTTGCCGTGGTCGACGTGTCCGATAGTTCCCACATTTACATGGGGCTTGGTTCTTTGGAATTGTTCTGCAGCCATATTTTTTCTTAATTTTTTGCCTAACTGGACAATTTTTAAATCCCAGATGGCGAATGAATTATTAAAAACTTATTAAGTTCTACAAATGACAGTTTAGCACAATAAAAAATTTTGGCAAGTCCTTTTGCTTTCCTTTTCCCCTTTCTTAAGCTTTTCTACTCTAAGCCAGCTTTTTCGTAATGCACCTCCTGGGCTTTCTCTAATTCTTCCAGATTAATCGCTTCCATCTGGGACTCTTGGGAGGAAAACTTCCAAGCGGCAATATCATTGTTTATCTTATCAACCAGTTCTTGCTTTGTCAAGCCCTCAACCCCCTCTTTTTTAATGCGTCGAAATTCCTTAAGACTAAGGATTACGAAGTAGTCCTCGCCTTCCTTAATAACGGCCTTCCCGCCCAAAAGCTCCATGGCTTCTTTAAGTTTTTTGTCCAACATAATGGTGTTCTTTGAAATAATTTTACCACGCTAAGAACAAGTGTCAAAAAATAATTCCTTCCTTTTTTAATAATTCGCGCTTTTTCTTGGTTCCTCGGTTGTATCCTCCAACTCGACCATCCGATCGAATGACCCGGTGACAAGGAATTTTCGGATCATAATTTTTATTAAGAATGTTCCCGACCGCGCGAGCGGCTCTTGGACTCCCCGCCTTTTCCGCCACTTGCCTATAGGTGAGCGTCTCCCCCTTTGGAATCTTCCTGACTACATTATATACTTTTTCTTGGAAAGTTAGCATCTCGATGATAATCTATTTTTCAATTCTTTTTCTACTTTGCGGAGTTTTTAGATAATTCTCTTTTGAAACCACTCTTTCGCCCGATTCTATTTCCAATTTTCTTCTGGCATCGCCAGCAATTTTTCCGCCTTTTTGAGCGGAAATTTTATTCTCCACAAAACCTTGAGAATTTTTACTTCTGGCAATTTTAGTTGTGGAAGCTTCGCCCAGCATAGAAAAAATCAATTCCAAATCGTCCATATGATCGCGCAAGTTTTCTCGTTTAAGCCCCTTAAATTTCTTATACTCTCTCGGCGTCATATCAAAAGTAGCTTTAGATATTTCAGCAGTGAGAATCGCAAACTCAATGTCTTCCTTCACTCCTCTGTTTTTCCATTCATCAGTTAATTCTTCGCGAATAGCGATGCCTCGCATTCGCTTCTCAATCCAAGCGTCAGAATAGCCCTTGAGTTTATATAGCGCTCTGGTTCTTTTCGTGGCCAGTTCCGGATCTTCAATTTCTTGCACTCTTTCATAGCCGACCTTCGCTAGCCAACGCTTAAAAGGTTCGGCCTTGGGCGAAGGAATGGATTGGATGATACGAAATATGCCCTCAACATTGGCGCTAGTAATTTTTCTTTTTTTACCATCATTAGCAATCATTTCAAGGGGGGTACAAATTGTACCCCAGTAGGAATTCAATTCCAAATCACGCTGTCGCATTTTCTTAATATACTGCTTTACGTCTGCGCTATCAGTTAATACTTCAATGACATCAGAAACTGAAAAATACCACTCCTTATTAAAGATTACTCGCCGGACAGACTTGCCCTGAAAAATGGCAATGTGTTTGTTTGCGTTTTGCATAAATTTTATGCCTTAAGTTTATTATAGTGATATTATACCACTATAATCAATTTCCGTCCAGCCTTTTAACTCATAATTCTTCTTCGGAAATTACTTGTATTCCATTTTTCCTAAGAAGTGCTGTTGTAATTCCGTCTCCTGGGATAATTTTTCCAGAAAAAGTTCCGTCATAAATTTTTCCACATCCACAAGAAGGACTTTTTTGCTTAAAGATTGCTTCTGTAATTCCCTTTTTCTTAGCTATCCTCAAAACTGCCTCTGCTCCCTTTTCAAAGTTATCCGACACATTCTTTCCATCTCGACTCAATACTCTCCCGTCACCCTGAATTTCCGAAGGCTCATGGGGAATTTTCAACCCGCCCAAAACTTCTGGACAAACAGGGATTAATTTTTCTTTTTTTGCCAATTCTACAATTTTATCATTAATCTTGTCACTTCCATCATATCGACATTTCATTCCTAAAAGACAGGCACTACAAAGTTTCATAAATTTATTTTATTTCCACTATTTTTACATCACTAACTTCTACTCTTCCAGTCCCTGGCTTGTATTGAAGATGAATCCTGACACTCTTATTATAGCTGGCCTCAAAAACAACCTTGAACCTTTCCCCTTCTTTTGGGGGAGACTTAAAAGAAGTTGCAACGTGTGAACCATGTGGATTTATTCCCGTATTATCATGGCACCATAATTGGAACATTCCGCTGGTCCCAGAAGTAGCCTTGGCAAAACAAGAAATTTCATATTTTTTCCCAACCTCCAAGGAATCCAATAAATTAATGTGTGATCCATCAGCATCTTTGGGCATATTTGTTCCTTCAAATATCATTACGCCATTTTCTAGTCTTGCGCAAGAACCTCCCCAATGATTTAGTTTCCACAAGTTATTAATCGGAACTTTTTCTATATATTCCCCTATTTCCTCCAGACTTCTAGCCACATCTTCGATAGATGCTCCCAATTCAGCATTCCCTGGGTTATTAGTCTTTATTGATTCCAATTTGTCTTTAACAGCTTCTATTTTTTCTAAAGGTATTTTTTGACTTAAGATTAAAAAATTTTTCTCATCTTTATAATCCTGTGGGCCAAAAAGCTTTTCATTATGTTTAATGACCAAATAAACAAAGGCTGCCAATAAAAGAATAG
>JBMOKR010000031.1:0-2871 GCA_049324335.1 Patescibacteria group bacterium
GGGAGAGCTGGCTCGCTATGTGGGGAAAAAATATGGAGCTTCAGCTTATAGGTCTTCTGAAGTTCTCAGGGATATCTTGAAAAGGATGCATCTTCCCGAGACTAGAGAGAATGTTCAGAAAGTTTCGATGATGATTCGGAAATTTTTCGGCGAGGACATTATTTCCAAGATCAATCTGGAAGACACCCAAAAAAGCCAAAAACATATAGTGGCTATTGATGGCCTAAGAAGAAAGGAAGATTTCAAATATTTTCGAAAAAAATTTGATTTCAGGGTCATATATATAGAGTCTGATATTAAAAAAAGATTTGCCAGAATTGCCAAGAGAGCTGAGAATCAGGGAGACAGAGGAAAAAATTTCCCAGAATTTAAAAGAGATCACAAGAGAGAGACGGAAACAAAAATAAAAGAATTGAAACGTTCGGCCGACTATGTTGTGGAGAACAATGGAACTCTTCGCGAGTTTCAAACAAAAATAGATAAGATAATGGAAGATATAATCAATAATAAATAAAAAGATGGTAAGCAAGGATAATCCAAAAGCAAAAAGAACCAGTTGGGACGAAACATTTATGAATCTGGCTATCATGGTTTCTAAGCGGGCGGCCTGTAAGTTTCATGAGACCGGGTGTGTCTTTGTCGACAAGAATCATCGAATAGTTTCTATGGGCTATAATGGTCCGACAGAAGGAGATTATCATTGTATTGATGTCGGATGCGCTAAAATAGACGGCAATCCCAAGACGAAAAAACTAGAGCGGTGCCGGGGGGCGCATGCGGAAATCAATGGAATTATCAATGCTCAGGATAGCCGGAGGCTCAAAGGGGCGACGATGTATAGCGTTCTTTCTCCCTGTTATGACTGTATGAAGGCGCTTAATAATGCCGGAATCAAAGAGATAGTCTACTACAAGGGCTATGAAAGGATTCAGACTGGAGGAGAAAAAGTAGAGGAAGAGAACGAATCCTTTGAATTAGCAGAAAAGAGAGGCATAACCATCAGAAGGTATGAGGGTCCGGTTCATCTGAAAGAAGATATGGATCCAATCGGCTTGGGGAGTTGTCCTAATTGTTAAAATTAAAGAATATGCAAAATGATAAAAAGCATCCGGAATTTCAATACTTAGATCTCATGCGAGATATCCGGGAAAATGGATCGGATAAACCGCTGTTCTTCACTCCGGAAGTCCTGGAAGAGTATAAGAAAAAAGGAGAGGAACCTCCTTTCATCAGGAGCGTCTTCGGGCGGGAGACCCGCTATGATTTGAGCCAGGGATTTCCGCTTCTCACTACTAAGAAAGTCTTCTTCCGGGGAATCGTCCATGAGCTTATCTGGTTCTTGAAAGGTGATTCCAATATCAAATATCTGGTGGATAATGATGTCCATATTTGGGACGAGTGGGCTTGGAAAAGATATCATAAGCATTGTTTGGAAAAAGAGCCAGAGAAGGACATGGAGCAGGTAGATTTTATTGCCAAGCTTAAGGAGCTTCCGGCGGATGATCCCTTCGTCAAGGAATGGGGAGATTTGATTACAATTTATGGACGGATGTGGAGGCGTTGGCCAGCTTCTGATGGAAGAGAGATTGATCAGCTGGGCTGGGTGATTCAGGGACTCAAAGACAAACCCTACCGGAAGTCCTATGTGGTTTCCGCTTGGAATCCGGATTTTATCTACGCTATGGCTTCTCCGGGAAATGTGAATGAAGTTCCTCCTTTTTGCCATACCACTTTCCAGTTTGCTGTCACTAATGGGAAGCTCAATCTCGGTCTCTATCAAAGGAGCGCCGATTTGCTTTTGGGAGTCCCTTTTAATATTGCCAGTTATTCCCTGCTTCTTCTTATGGTTTCTCAGGTGACTGGCATTCCGGCAGGAGAATTCGTCCATTTCTTCGGAGATGTCCATCTCTATTCCAATCATTTTGAGCAAGTTGAAGAACAATTGTCTCGGGAGCCGAAAAATTTTCCGACTCTCAAGCTGAACCCAGAAGTGAAGGATATTGATGATTTCAAATTTGAAGACATAACTCTGGAAGGCTATGATCCTCATCCGGCCATCAAGGCTGAGATTGCTAATATCGGAGGTTTTTAACTCTATAAGGAAATAAATCCAATGAAAATAAAGTTGATGATGGCCATGACCATGGACGGGAAGATCGCTCGCTCGAGCGAACATTTTCCTGATTGGACGAGCAAGGAAGATAAGCAACTTTTTGCCAGGATTTCCAAGGAAGCTGGCGTGGTTATCATGGGTGAGAAGACTTTCCAGACTTTTCCTTCCCCCTTGCCAGAAAGGCTCAATGTGGTATTTTCTATGAAGGAAAATCCGGAAGAAATCCAAGGAGTCAGATGGGTAAAAGGCGAGCCGGAGAAAGTTTTGGAAGAGTTGGAAAAGGAAGGATATTCGGAGGCGCTTCTCGGAGGGGGAGCCTTTCTCAATGGTCTTTTCGCCCAAAAGAAACTAATTGACGAAATCATCGTGACGCTTGAACCAAAGATATTCGGAGCCGGACTCTCGCTCTTCGACCGGGAATTGGATATGGAACTCAGGCTTAAGAGCGTGGAAAAAATAAATGAGAACTCGGTAGTTCTCAGGTATGAAGTATTGAAATAAGAAAATTCTTTTTATGGTTGGTTTGAGGCGACCCGACGAGAGGTCGGGTCGCCTCTTGCGCGGAGACGCTAGTTGGGAACGGTGATGCCGAGGATTCGGCACTCACGCTCGAAGTTCTCCGGGGAGTCAGAGGCGTGGAGGCCGGTGTAGGGGCCATCCACGCTGAGACGAGCGAAGAGGCGACGGAGATTTCCAGGCCTGAGTAGGCTTTGTTTGGTTGGGCCGTGAAGTTTGCGGACCTTCTGAATGGCGTCCTC
>JBMOKR010000032.1:0-2744 GCA_049324335.1 Patescibacteria group bacterium
AAGAGTGGAGATGCTCCTGGATCATTTCGGCGTAAAAAAGGAGATGTATTCGCTCGTGTGCCTAAATTCCTGTGGGGACAATTTTAAAAAAAGGACCAGGGAATTTTTTCTCAGACTGATAACCAGATTTGCCATTTTATTTCGAAACATATGACTTGCCAATTTGAAACTCCCACATTCATCTATTATTCCTATTCCATCGCCATAGCGCTTGGTCTGGCGCTGGGTTTTCTGATTCTTTGGAAAGATAGGAAATCAGAAGTCAACAGGAGCGCCTTCTATTTCATCCTGGCGCTTATGCTATGGACGATTAATGACTACATAATGTGGATGGTGCATGATGCCGAATTAAATCTTTTTTTATTTAGGATTTCTGTCTTCGCGGATGCTGTTTTTCTGTTATTTCTGTATTTCGCTTATGCTTTTTCTGGCAAACCTTTGGAATTTAGAAAAAAAATCCTCTGGGCTGTTCCGCTTATTCCTAACTTTATTCTGTTTTTTTCTGATATTAATGTGCGAATCCACGATTTGGCGACATGCAGTTTTGCGGATGGCCCTATAATCTATTATGCTTTTATTTTAGACGCGTTTTATGTTTTGTGGTCGACAAAAGTTTTATTGGGAATAGATTATAAGAAAGCTTTTTGGGCGGCAAAATATCAGACCAGGCTTTTGATTTCGTCTATTTGGATATTTACCTTGGCTAGCTTCGCTTATTGGGTATCTTGGAGCGAGACTTTTTTGGCAGAAACCTCCTGCTACTTCATTCTCTGTTCTTTGCTTTCCATCTTTCTAATCGCTCTAGCCATCATCAAATGGGAGCTGTTTAATTTCAAGACCGTTCTGACTATGGGCTTTTCAATCTTCATCATAACCGCTATTTTTCTGACCATGTTTCTCTTTTCAATCAGCGCTTTTTTCACGGGATTCCTGATATTTATGTATCTTCTCATCGTGCTGATTTATTGGAAGATGTAGGGCTTTAAACAAGCCATTTTATTGTGGCTTAGGGAGAGGATAAAAAGGAAGAAATGTTTTATTTAAGCCAAGGAGTGGCTTTTTTGGGTTGACAAAAAGGAAAAAGGGGAGTATAACAGAGGGTCAGTATCGGAAAGCGCATTAAATGGAATTTCGAGTCAGAGTCAGCTTGCGAGGTGGTCTCGTGGGTTGATAGCAACTTGAAAAAAAGAAAGGGTCCCGCAAAGCGGGATAAAAGGTGTCGCATGAGCGGTTTCATAAGAGCCGCGATATATGCGGCACTACTTCTTTTGGTTTCGGTTTTTTGTATTCTTGCCGAACCGGTATTCAAGACATGGTTTGTAGCTCTATCCTTGCTACTCGGTCTACTCCTGCTAGTCATTGTAAAGAAGTATCTAATCTTTGCCGTCGGAATAGTGCTTTATGAGAGAATCACAACAGCACTTTCCCGACTTGTTGATGTTCTCTCCTGGTTGCTTCTTTCTAGCGGGTGGCCTTTCCTCCTGGTTCTGTTGGTGGCTTTTGTCATCAACGTTCCGATGTATTATCTTTTCATGAGGGGATATGAAGTTCTTCCTGAGTTTGAAAACGCTCTGGGGGACTTAGAAAACTTCATGAAGAAAAAGATTGAATGGAAGGACTACGGCTGGAGGGGGTCTCTGAAATGGGTTTGGAATATCTCCACTCAGAGGGTTTTGAAGGAGAAGTGGCTTATCTTTACCCTTGGTAGTCCTCTTTTTCTTGACCCAGACTGGGTGACGATAATCCTAAGAAAGGACAAGAAAAGGTCTGACCAGAGGGATTTTTCAGGGATACTGATTCCTTCTGTTGCTATCTCAACGATTTTTTGGACCGGCGTGTGCTTCTTTGGTGTTTACGGAATATGGTCATATGATAATATGATCGATTCCTTTTACATCAGTTTCATGCGTGCGGTGGCAAATTAAACCCGCCCAAGGCTTATAAAAGCTAAGGGCGGGTTGTTTTTTTATTTAAATTTGTTTATACTGAAAGACATAATAATCTAGTGAGCATATGATATGTCTGAAGTGATAATGATGGGCAATAGGACTTTTTCTTGGATGAGTCCAAAGTTGGAGGTTAGAAACACAAAAAAGTACGGAAGAGGAATTTTTGCGAAAGAGGCAATAAAGAAAGGCGAGCTAGTTATCGCATACGGCGGGCATGTTATGACAACAGAAGAATTTTACAAATTGCCGGAAGATTTGATACATTTTCCATCGCAAATACATGACAATTTATTTCTGGGTCTGAAGAAAGTAGAGGAGTGCGAGGATGCTTATTTCCTAAATCACAGCTGTAATCCAAACCTTGGTATTAAGGGGCAAATCTTTATGGTTGCCCTAAGAGATATAGCGCAGGATGAGGAATTAACTTTTGATTATGGGATGGAATGGTATCCTGAGAAGATTGATTTGCCTAAGGATAAGAAAAGATTTGATAGGATGACTTGTCATTGTGGTTCTGAGATATGTAGGGGCGTAGTGACGGAAAATGATTGGGAAATACCTGAATTGCAGAAAAAATACGACGGTTACTTCCAGTGGTTTATACAAGAGAAAATTAACAAAAGTAAACAAAAATAAACGATGTTTTGTATTGGCGACGCAACTAATCCAGATTTAACTCTTTTTATATTTTCTAGTAATGTTCCCCCTTTGATTTATTATTCGCATATTCCTGCCGTGGTCGTTTCTCTTTTTTTGGGAATGTTTGTATTTATAAAGGACAGAAAGTCTTTGTTG
>JBMOKR010000033.1:0-2629 GCA_049324335.1 Patescibacteria group bacterium
CCTTTGGGTGAGATGTCAAAAGAACTGGCTCAGCTTCCGGAAGATACGGCCGCCTTTGTGATTGCTATAGCCAAGAAAGAAAGCCAGTGGGGTCGTCGTGCTCCCTCCAAGAACGGACAGGACTGCTTCAACTACTGGGGATATAAGGGCGCTTCTGAAGAGCAGGTGATGGGATATAGTTGTTTCACCTCACGCCAAGAAGCGGTGGAGAAAGTGGGAGCCAGGATTCAAAAGCTTCTTGACAATGGACTGGATACTCCGGAAAAGTTCATCGTTTGGAAATGCGGTAGAAGCTGTTCCGGGCACGACCCGCAGGGCGTAGCCAAATGGATCGCTGATGTCGAATCGGTTTTAAAGTCTCTTAAATCTTAATTTTATGATTGGCAGTGTAAATCCAGTAAAATTAGAAGAAATTATTGAGAAAGAAAAAGACGCTTGGGAGATTATTGATGTCCGGGAAAGATTTGAGTGGGATGAGGGGCATATTCAAGGCGCCAAGCTCATTCCGATGGGAGAGATCGTAGAAAGAGAGAGGGAAATCGACTGGTCGAAAAAAGTTATCTTCTATTGCCGGAGTGGCAACCGCAGTCGACACGTGGCGGATTATTTTTCGCAAAATGGCAAAGACGTTTGGAATCTGGAGGGAGGAGTTTTGTGACTTCCAGCGGATTTTTAGCTAGATTATTTAATGACTGCTTTCAAAGGCGCTTTAAGGTTAAGGCGCTTTTTTTATGTTAGAATATAATCATGAATAATAAATTTCCCAAAGATTTTTTGTGGGGGGCGAGTACCTCGGCCTATCAGGTGGAAGGCGGGAATGTTAATAATTGGTCGGAGTGGGAGAAAAAGAATAGTTCGCGATTAGCCAAAGAAGCTGAGAATAA
Organism: Patescibacteria group bacterium; assembly: GCA_049324335.1. Taxonomy (GTDB): domain Bacteria; phylum Patescibacteriota; class Minisyncoccia; order Moranbacterales; family UBA2206; genus JBMOKR01. The sequence goes on from JBMOKR010000033.1 coordinate 885, forward strand.
ATGGCTGGATTGGCAAAAGGAGAAGTTTCCGGAAATGTTTAAGGAGAAAAATTATCTGTCTGGCCGAGCCTGTGATCATTACAATCGCTTCGAGGAGGATTTTGATTTGGCTAAGGAAGGAAGGCATAACTCTCATCGTTTTTCCATTGAATGGTCGCGAATCGAACCAAAAGAAGGAGAATTCAATAAGAAGGAAATCGAACATTATCGCCAAGTAGTGAAAGCGATCAAAGATCGAGGTATGGAACCATTCATATGTCTCTGGCATTGGACCAATCCTCTGTGGCTAGGAGAAGCAGCTGAATCGAAAAAAAATTTCTCTTTTTACTTTTCCCGTTATGCCAAGCGGATGGTCGAAGAACTGGGAGGCGAGGTTAAATTTTGGCTCACGCTTAACGAACCAACTTCAGTCATTGCCAGTGGATATATTTCCGGCGCTTGGCCCCCGGGAAGGAAAAATATTTTTCAAGCTCTTAGGATTTATAAAAACCTGGCTCAAGCCCATAAGGAAGCTTACTGGGAGATGAAGAAGATAAATTCTGATTTTCAAATCGGATTTGCCAATATTCTCCATTCTTTCCGACCATATCGAGAAAATAATTGGTTAGATAAACTGGCCGTGAGGGTGGGCAAATATCTTGTAAATGAAAAGTTCCTTAATCTTACCGGAGACATGAATGATTTTTTGACTGTCCAATATTATTTTCACAATCGTTTTAAATTTCCTAGGAAGATAAGGCTTGGAGACAAAGATGTTTCTGATCTCAACTGGGAGATATATCCCAAAGGACTTTATGATATTCTGGTTGATCTCAGAGAGAAAAAGCTTCCTATTTACATCACGGAAAACGGACTGGCAGATTCAGATGACTTGCGACGGAGCGAGTTTATAAGGGAGCACCTCTTCTGGATAAAAAAGGCTATAGACGAAGGTGTGGATATCCAGGGCTATTTCCACTGGTCGCTCACGGACAATTTTGAGTGGGACAAGGGTTTTTGGCCGAGATTCGGTCTTATCGAAATAGACTATGAAACTTTGGAACGAAAACCGCGAAAAAGCTTCTATGAATACAAAGAAATAATAAAAAATAACAGTCTATAGTAATTGTCATCCTCGCGAAAGCGGGGATCCAGAATAATGATTAGTGACTAGATTCCCGCTTTCGCGGGAATGACATATGAAATGGTTTGGAATAGAAAAATAAAAACCAATGGCCGGCAAATCGAGTATGCCATTAAAAAAAGACGGGGAGTGAGAAGCGTCAGGCTTTCAGTCTATCCGGACGGGTTTGTTTCGGTTTCTGCTCCAAAATGGTACCCACTTTATCTCATCCAAAAGTTTGTTGAAGAAAAATCTGGTTGGATAGAAGCCAAGATAAAAAACTTAGGATTTTCCAGAGAAAAAGATAGAGAAGAATACTTGGGCCTCAAGGAAAGGGCCAGGTCATTGGTCAAGGAAAGGGTAGAATTTTTCAATCGGTATTATAAATTTCCGGTCGGAAGGATATCAATCAAGAACAATCGGACTAGCTGGGGGAGCGCCAGTCAGAAGGGTAATTTGAATTTCAATTACAAAATCGTAAAACTTCCAGAGGATCTTCAGGACTATATTGTCGTTCATGAACTCTGTCATCTCGGAGAAATGAATCACAGCCAGCGGTTCTGGAATCTGGTTGGCAAGAGAATGCCCGATTTTAAAAAAAGAAGGGATAGATTAAAAAATATAAAGATATAAGATGTTTATT
>JBMOKR010000034.1:0-2528 GCA_049324335.1 Patescibacteria group bacterium
TTATTCAGAAAAAGTTAGTAAAAGCATTATTCCAATCCCTGCGATGAAAAACCCGACCTGCAAAAAAGATCTTTTGGCATCCACATGTTTTTTTAGTTCCGGAATAAGATCGGTTGAAGCGATATAGATAAATCCGCCAGCCGCGAAAGGGATAAGCGCGTTTCCGAGACTTTCCATCTGACCGAAGACTAAAACTAGAATTGCGCCCAAGACAGCTGAAAAAGCGCTCAAAAGATTGAGGGCCAGGGCTCGCAGTCTGGAGAACCCGCCGTAAATCAATGAACCAAAATCTCCGATTTCCTGGGGTATCTCGTGGAAAATCACGGCTATGGTCGTCGCAATTCCCAGCGGAACGCTCACTAAAAAACTTCCGGCGATTATCATTCCATCGATGAAATTATGAAGCGTATCACCCAAGAGAATCATATAAGAAAAAGGATGCGGGTGATTGTCTGAGGCCACCTCGTGGCAATGTCTCCAGTGGATAATCTTTTCCAGAAGAAAAAACAAGAGAATGCCCGAGAGAATGAGAAGCGATACCTGGAGCGAATTTTCGAATATCTCGAAGCTCTCCGGAATAAGATGAATAAAAGCATCTCCCAAAAGTGTTCCAGCCGAAAGACTCACGAGATAAATCATCATTTTCGCCACCCGCTCTTTCTGAAACAGCAAAAAAGACGCTCCCGCTAGAGAAAGGAGACTCACCAAGAATACAGAGGCTAATGTGTATGACCAAATCATCTTATAAGAAATTTTTCATGAGCTCCAGATGCCCCTTTTCGGCCTGGGCCAACGCTGTAAACAATATCCGAATATCGACATTTTCGGAAGTTTTAGCAAATTCTTCGTAGAGACTAGTTGCGTGATTTTCCAATTCCACCGTTTTTTGGAAATTTTCCAAATCCTCATCCGAACAGATCTCTTCAACAGTCTTAGGAGCCTCCTTTTTAAGAATTTTGGTTGTTATAACAGCATGCTCCAACTCAATCTTGGCCAAACGTTTGAACATAGCTTTTACTTCGTAGGTTTTAGCTTTTCCTGCCATACAAGTATAAATAGCCGCCGCTCGAACCTCTAAATCATAGGTCTTTTCCAGATTTCCCCGACTTTTTTCATCTAATGTCAAATCCTTAAGAACAATCGACTGGGCTTCCTTCCCATCTTTGATATAATTGTTCGGAGCTCCGCAGAACGGGCAATCGGCCGGCTTTTCTTCGCCGATATAAGCATCCCCGCAAATTTCACAAATGAATAGTTTCATATGGTTGATTTATTATTTATTATTGATTATATTAGTTGTATTGCCGACGTGGCTCAGTTGGCCCGCCCAGCATCGCCTTCGGCTCAGCCGATGGCGGACGGGTAGAGTAACAACGTTCGCCGAGATAGCTCAGTTGGTAGAGCAATGCATTCGTAACGCATAGGTCGCGAGTTCAAGTCTCGCTCTCGGCTCATTTTGAAATCTTCACTAATCTCATCCATTCTTCGTCCACTCTTTTTTGGATTGACTCTAAAACTTTCTTATTTTCCGCTCGGAACAAGTGCTTGAAGCGACCTTGGGTCTTCAAAAATTCCGCCACCGGCTTGGGTTTTTCCGTAGCCCAATTTATCTGGTATTCCCCTCTTTCAATCTCGTAAAGTGGCCAGAAATTGCTTTCTGTCGCTAGTCGAGCTACTTTCACATACTCAGAAGTTGGAAACTTCCAATTCTGGGTACAGGGCGAAAAGACACTCAGAAATTTCGGTCCTTCGGTAGCGAAGGCCTTTTTGGCCTTCTTCCTGAGATCGGGAAGATTAGCCACGTTGGCCTGAGCCAAATAACTTATGCCATGAGCCTTCACAATTTCCATAATATTTTTTCTCTCCTCTGTCTTTCCAAAGGACTTCTTTCCATCCGGAGTGGTTTCTGTAAAAGCTCCGTAAGGAGTGGCGCTTGATCTTTGATTTCCCGTATTCATATAGCCCTCATTGTCATAAAGAACGTAGAGAAAATTGTGTCCACGCTCAAGCGCCCCGGAAAGCGCCTGGAGTCCGATGTCGTAGGTTCCCCCATCTCCAGCAAACATCACAAAATTTATCTTGCCCCTAATCTTGCCCTTCTTCCTCTGCGCGACATATGCTCTTTCCGCGCCAGAAATTGTCGCCGCTCCATTCTCAAAAGCGTTGTGGATGTACGGCGCTTTCCAAGCTGTATAGGGATAGAGGGTAGAAGTCACCTCCAAGCACCCCGTATTATTAACCACAACCACCGGCGCGTCCGATTGGGCTAAAATTTCCCGGACGATAGTCGGAAACGCGCAACCAGCGCAAGAGCTGTGACCTGGAGCTAAATTTTTAGCTAAATCCTTATTCATACTAAGTAATGTAATTTATCCCAACATTTCCTTTTTTATCCAATGCCCTAATCACTTTTTCAAAATCCTTCTTAAAAATATCCCGACCACCCAAGCCATAAACGTATGAACGAACATCGCGCATTATTTCCGAATCAAAAAGACTCGAAAGAATTTCGGCGTGGAGAGGCGGAT
>JBMOKR010000035.1:0-2467 GCA_049324335.1 Patescibacteria group bacterium
GTCGTGGCGATCTTCTCCGCTTTTTCAGCTTTTGTTGGTCTTCTCTCGATCCGCCTTCCCAAATTTCTAGTCAACAAGAAGCACAAGGAAAGTCTTTTTTATGCCCGGACGATCGCTGGATTCTCCTCGGCCAAGGAATATGCCAAAAGTCTCCGGAAGATTCTGGAAGACGAGGATGATTTTTTCGAGCAGTATTCGCTCGAAATATACAATCTTTCCAAGTATTATTACATACCCAAAAGAAGACTCCTCTCCTGGTCGCGCTACATATTCATATTCGGCGTGATTGCCAGCGTGATGTTTCTGATGCTGGAAAAACTACATTGGTTTAAATACTAGGCTACTAAATATGAAAATAATCATTGGAAATCTTAAGATGAATCTCGCCAATTTGGCTGAACGCAAGAAATATCTGGATTGGATGAAAAAGGAATGGGCCAGCAGGAAAGTGAAAAATACCGAGGTGGTGATTTGTCCTCCTTTTTTGCATCTCGAGAGCTTCAGAAAAGACTTGCCTAAAAAGATGTCTTTGGGAGCTCAGAATTGCTTTTCGGAGGGAAAAGGATCATACACCGGAGAGATTTCGCCACTCATGCTCAAAGACCTGGGCGCGATCTATGTGATTTTGGGACATAGCGAACGGCGGAGATATTTTTCTGAGAACAATGAGGAAATCAGCCGAAAGGTGGCCAGCGTTCTTGGGGTCGGACTCCATCCAGTTCTTTGCGTAGGAGAGAGTGAATTGGAAAGAGAAGAAGGCCGGATGATGGGAGTCATAGAGAAGCAACTCATTGAAGGGCTGATTCTTTCCAAGAAGACTCTTTTTGAGAAACTCGTGATTGCCTACGAACCTATCTGGTCGGTCGGGACTGACGATGTTCCGGCGGCTAACGAAATCATGGGGGCTAAATTGCTTATCCGTAAAATCCTAATTGAAACTTTCGGGAAGAAATATGGAGAGATGCCGAGAATAATCTATGGCGGAAGCGTAAGTTCCAAGACGGTAGAGGAGGTTTGTCTCAAGTCCGATATGGATGGAGCCCTTATTGGACGAGAAAGTCTCATCCCCAGTGAATTTATGAGAATTGCGGAAATAATCGATAAAAACTCTAAAAACTAAAAACTACTAACTAAAAACTAAACTATGATTGTCAAAGTAAGAGATATTTTGGAAAAAGCCAAAAATGAAGGCTATGCCGTCGGAGCTTTTAATACGATAAATCTAGAAACTACCCAGGGAATCTTAAGGGCGGCTAAGGAGATGAAATCGCCGATCATCATCCAGATAACCGAAAAAACCATGGACTATGCCGGTGGGCGGATGATTTTCGAAATAATCCGCAAGTTGGCCGAGGACTATTATCGGGAGGTTCCGGTCGGAGTCCACTTGGATCATGGAAAAAGCCTGGAAATCGTCCAGAGAGCGGTGGAGATTGGAATTTCCTCGGTTATGTACGACGGGTCGCGCAAGGAATATGTCGACAACGCCCGCATTACCAAGTCAGTAGTGGAATACTGCCATACCAAAGACGTTTTTGTTCAAGGAGAACTGGGGAACATTCCTTATCTTAGCGAACAGAAATCCGGAGAAGTGGATTGGGATAAATATATGACCGACCCAGATTTGGCTAAGAAATTTATTGAGGAGACTGGCATCGACGCTTTGGCAGTAGCTATCGGGAACGCTCATGATTTTTTTAAGGAAAGAGAAGCGCCGGATTGGGAACGTCTCAAGAAAATCAGAAGCTTGGTTAATATTCCGCTCATCTTGCACGGAGCTTCTGATTGGGACGATGGCAAGGCTACCGATGCCGTCAAAAACGGAATTAGCTGTTTCAATGTGGATACTAACACTCGTCTAGCTTTCACTAACGCGCTTTCTCAACTTTTCAAGAATGATGAGGCCGGGCTTGATCCCAGAAAGTATTTAGGAGAGGCTAGGGACGCAATCACGGAAAGCGTCAAGAAAAAAATCGAGCTTTTTGGAAGCGCGGGTAAAGCGTAAAAAAATGGCCAGAACCATTCCTAAAATACTTCTCGGCTTTGAGCCTGATAAGAAGAATCTTCTCCCGGCGCTTAAGGAAATAGGCGCCGAGTTTGGGCATGTCGGAGAGAAAGAGGCGGAAAAAGTGGCTGAGTACTTTCAGTTGCCCCTCTCTCAGATTTTTGAAGCAGTCTCTTTCTATGATTTGATAGCTACTGAGAAAAAACCTCGCAATTTTGTTGAGGTATGTTTCGGCCCGACCTGTACTCTTAGTCAGAAGCAGGAACTCATAAGAGAAATTGAAAATTATTTCAAAATCAAGCTGGGCGATGAAAACAATCCTGAAATAAGACTTGGAAGAATGAGTTGCGCTGGAATGTGCGCTCAGGGGCCGGTCATAAGAATCAACGGAAAATTCTATACTCAAGTGGACAAGGCTAAGTTGCACAGAATTATAGAAGAGTTGGGGTTATAGGCATTTTT
>JBMOKR010000036.1:0-2464 GCA_049324335.1 Patescibacteria group bacterium
CAGAGTTACGAGGTTCATAAATTGCCCTATTACGCTATCCGCTTAGCCGATAAGTTCCATTCTTTCTATAATGATTGCCAAGTAATTGATGCGGAAAATCCTGAGCTTTCTTCGGCTCGACTGGAACTGATTAAGGCTGTTAAGATAGTCTTAAAGGAGACGCTCCGGCTTATCGGAGTCAGCGCGCCGGAAAAAATGTAATCATATGAAAATAGGAATCGATGCCAGGACAATTCTAAATCCAGAAAAGGGTGAGGCTATCGGAGTAGGTCACTACACCTACCAGCTTATTCGCCATCTTCTCAAGGTTGACACCAAGAACGAGTATGTGCTTTTTTTCGACTTCCGCGTCCGAGAGAAAGATATCGAAAAATTTAAGCAAAGGAATGTCAAGATCAAATTCTATCCCTTTTCCGATTACAAGAAATATCTGCCCGGAGCCTACAATGAGATTCTGGGTTCGGCCACTTTAGCTAAGGAAGACTTAGACATTATTCATACTACCTCGCCCCTAAGTCGCATTCCGGTGAGCTACCAGGGGAAAGTGATTCTGACTGTGAGTGATTTGGGCGCCTACCAGGTGCCGGACGTTTTTCCTAAAATCAAACGGGCCAAAATTAAAACGCTTACTTCTCTCATGACCGACAAGGCTAAGAAAATAGTTGCTGTTTCTGATTCTACCAAGGAAGGGCTGAAAAGATATTTGAAATGTCCGGAAGAAAAAATCGAAGTCATAAGGAGTGGTTTTGATAATCGATTTTTGGACGGCTCCCGCATTTCGCGAGAAAAGGTGTTGGAAAAATATGCCGTCAAGGACAAATATATTCTGTTTCTGGGGACCCTGGATCCGGTCAAAAATATTGTTCGACTTCTGGAGGCTTTCAAGCTATTCCGGGAAAAAATCAAAGGGGAGGGAATTGGAGACGATTACAAATTGATTCTAGCTGGAAAAAGAGGCTGGCTTTCTGAAGAATATAGGCAGATTGCCAAGGATTTGGAATTGGATAAGAGTGTGAAATTTATTGGCTATGTCGTTGGGGATGACCTAGTTCCTCTTTTTCGGGAAGCGGAGTTTTTTGTGATGCCATCACTTTATGAAGGCTTTGGAACAACAGTTCTTGAGGCCTTGGCCAGTGGTACGCCGGCCATTATTTCCAACGTTTCTTCGCTTCCGGAAGTAGCTGGAGATGCGGCCATCTATATTAATCCAATGGATACAGAAGGTTTGGCAAATGAGATGTTTCGACTTTCGAAGGATGATAGTCTAAAGTACTCTCTTCGAGAAAAAGGACGGGAACAGGCCAAGAAATTCAATTGGGAAAAATGCGCCAGGGAGACGCTGGAAATATATAAGAAAGTTTTTGAGGAAAAGTGATATGGCGCGGGAAGAAAAACAACATAAGCTGGAAGTTCATGTGGCGGGAATCGTTTTTCGGGAAACGGAAAACAATATTGAGGTTCTGATTGTCAAAAGGAATGCTGGGCGGAAACTCTATCCGGGTAAATGGGAGTGCGGAGGAGGCCAAGTCAAGGAAGGGGAGAATTTTGAAGAGGCTATCAAACGTCAGATGAAGGAAGAGCTGGGAGTGAATGTCAAAAGGGCGTTGACATTTGGAACCTATGAAATCAAGACTCCCGACCTTCCTCAACAAAAAATTCCCGGAATAAAGTTTGTCTGCTTTCTAGATAAGGACAAGCCCTATCTCAAGGGAAATGGTCCCGAAATTTCCGAAAAAGAGCATGAGGGGTGGAGATGGCAGTCGATCAATGATCTGGAGAAGATCGAATTTGTTTCCGGAATCCGAGAAGAAATCCGCATCGCCTGGGAATTCTATAGTAATAATAAGGGAGCGCTGGAAAGTTGATTTTTTGCGCGTTTAGTGCTAGGGTTTATATATAAAAGCTTTGATGGAGCTATCACTCCGGAGCTGCGGGAAGAAAGGCTTTTTCTCGCTTCGAAATTATTTCTGAAGAACTACCATTAATGCCAGAAATAATTTGAAGCTCGAAAAGAGAAAGAGAAAAAAATGCTCGCCATTCAAATTATTTTTATCGGTACTAGCGTAAATGATAAAAATAATTTAATGACTCGCTTATTGAGCGAGAGGAGTATTTCCGAGTAGACCCCGCCGGGACGGCCCGTAACAGCCTTTGAAGTAAGAGTTTTTAGTTTTTAGTTTTTAGTTTTTGGAATTTTTCTATCAACTAAAAACCACAAACTGCAAACTGAATTAAGGTGGTACCACGATTAGTAATCGTCCTTAACCTATGTGTTAAGGATTTTTATTTTTTAGGTAAGTAATCTATTACGTAATAAATTACGTAACAAGTTACGTAACAAAACATTATGCCATTCAAAAAAGTCGATACGAGAAAAAAATATTCTGAGATGGAAAAAGAGATCGAAGCCTTTTGGAAAGAGGACAAGACTTTCGAAAAATCAGTGGAAGCCAGAAGCAAAGAC
>JBMOKR010000037.1:0-2411 GCA_049324335.1 Patescibacteria group bacterium
ATGTCGAGAAAGAGCCAGAAAGAAATTTCCCAAGAAATAATGGCTCTTCCCAACAATACCCAGATAGCGGTTTTGGCGCGGGTCAAAAATGGAGACAAAACTTCTCGGGAAATCATAAAAAGCGTGATGCAACTAGGATATGCCAGAGTACGTTTTAATGGAAAGATAATGTTGTCCGAACAGGCTATTCAGATTGCTAGCGAGCAGGTGAGAAGCGATATTGATATAGTAGTTGATCGGATTATTCTCAATCAGAAAAATCCAGACAAGGAAAGAATTCTGGATTCAATTGAAACGGCGCTTAAGCTAGGGGGCGGTTCATTGATAGTTTTTAGGGACAACGAAGAAGACTTGTTTTTCAATCGGTACTTTATCTGCCAAGAATGCCAATTTAAACTGGAGGAAGTGACTCCTAAAAATTTTTCTTTCAACAGTCCTTATGGAGCCTGTGATTTCTGCTCTGGTTTAGGAGTGATTCAAGAAGTAGAAGAGGATTTGGTGGTGCCAAACAAAAATCTTTCCCTAATAGAAGGAGCTATCATGCCGTGGAGCAAATCCCTGGGAAGAAACGGCGCCAATAATAATAATTTTCAAATCCTTAAATCTCTTGGAGAAGAGCTGGGTTTTTCCTTGGACGATCCAGTCAAAAAAATATCTCCAGCCGCTTGGCAGACGGTGCTCTATGGAACCAAGTCAGGAGAAGTAAACCTTAGGAAGAATGATTGGGGGGGGATAAAGCAGGTTCGGACAAACTTTCCGGGTGTTATTTCAATGCTTAAGAAAAAATATCAAGAAGCTTCATCGGAATATGTCAGGAGTGAGATTGAGAAGTATATGATAGAGAAGACCTGCCCTATTTGCCAGGGAAAAAGACTTCGGCCGGAAAGCTTGGCGGTCTATGTGGATGGGAAATCGATTGATGACATTTGTAAGCTTCCTCTTTCGGAAGTGGCGCTTCTAGGGAAGAGCATAAAGCTAGAAAATGAAACTCAAAAGTCAGTAGCTGTCCCGCTTATTCGTGAAATCGAAAAGAGGTCGCAGGCTCTTTCTGATGTCGGATTGGAATATCTTTCTCTCTCTCGAGGATCAAATACTATTTCTGGCGGGGAGGCGCAAAGAATTCGCTTGGCAACCCAGCTTAATTCCCAACTTATGGGAGTAACTTATGTTTTGGATGAACCATCTATCGGACTTCACGACCGAGACACGGAAAAATTGATTAAAACGCTTCATCTGCTTAAAGATGGAGGCAATTCTCTTTTAGTGGTGGAACATGATGAAAAAATAATCCAAGAAGCGGATTGGATTATTGACATGGGTCCAGGCGCTGGAGAAGAGGGCGGGGAAGTGATATTTAGCGGGGGAGTAGGAGATCTTCTTAATTCTAAAAATTCTACAGCGCAGTACCTGAGTGGCAAGAAGAAAGTTTCCAGCAAGAAGAACTACCGAAAGGGTTCGGGAAGAACGTTGGAAATTACCGGAATTAGCGAACACAATTTGAAAAATATCGATGTTGAAATTCCGCTAGGCAAGCTAGTGGTAGTGACTGGGGTAAGTGGCTCGGGCAAGTCCACCTTGGTAAATGATGTTCTGGCTAAAATTTTAGCCAAGCACTTTTACAAGGCCAAAGAATTACCGGGAAAATATAGAAAGATTAAGGGGCTGGAGCATATTGATAAGGTGATAAATATTGATCAATCTCCGATTGGTCGGACACCTAGATCGAATGCGGCCACTTATACGGGAGTATTTTCTCTGATTCGAGATATTTTTGCCGGAACAGAAGAATCAAAAAAAAGAAATTATAATGCCAGCCGTTTCAGTTTTAATATGAAAGGTGGCCGTTGTGAAGATTGCCAAGGAGACGGAACGAAAAAGATCGAGATGCACCTTTTGCCGGATATGTATGTTCGGTGCGAAACTTGCCAAGGGAGGCGATATAATCAGGGGACTTTGGAAATTGAATATCAAGGAGTCAATGTCGCCGATGTTTTGGAAATGAGCGTTTCTTATGCGCTAAGATTTTTTTCTAAATCTCCAGCCATTTCTGAGAAACTCCAAACTTTGGAAAATGTGGGCCTGGGATATTTGAAGCTTGGGCAGAGCGCGACCAATCTTTCTGGTGGGGAGGCCCAAAGAATCAAGCTGGCCACGGAACTTTCTCGTAAACAGACAGGCAAGACACTCTATATCTTGGACGAACCGACCATCGGGCTTCATTTCGAGGATATCAAGAAGCTTCTGGGAGTCCTGGATGCTTTGGTAGAAAAGGGAAATACGGTTTTGGTAGTGGAACATAACAAGGATGTGATAAGGAGCGCCGATTGGGTGATTGACTTGGGGCCGGAGGGCGGAAATGGCGGAGGAGAAGTGGTGTTTTCGGGAACTCCAGAGAAGCTCAAAAAATGCAA
>JBMOKR010000038.1:0-2373 GCA_049324335.1 Patescibacteria group bacterium
GTGGGCGCGCTCATCGCCAATCAAGACGGACTCATCCTTTTGGCTAGGAATCGTAAGTGTTTTGACAAATATACCATTCCTGGCGGACACGTCGAGTTGGGAGAAAGTTTGGAAGAAGCGGTTCTCCGGGAAGTCAAGGAAGAAATTGGGATTGATGTGGCTATTGCTGGAAAGATTGGTTTTTCTGAGGCGGTTTTTCATGAAAATTTCCAGGAGGGCAAGCATTTTGTGTTTTTAGATTTCGTCTGTCTCTATGACGGAGAAAAAGAGGCCATAAGTCTCGATGAGAAAGAATATGTGAAGGATGATTATGTCTGGGTGGATCCGGAAGGAGCACTCAAGATGGATATCGCTGTTGGAACCAGAAATGTCATCGAGAGATATTTGGAAGAAAAGAAAAAAGTCGAGTATCTTTCTGGTTGGCAGAGATGTCTGGCTGATTTTAAAAACTACAAAAAAAGACAGCTTGAGATTCAAAGAAATGCCGAACAGTTTTCCAAAGAGCGGATGATTCTCGAGATTCTGCCGGTCATCGACAATTTTGAAGCTTCTCTGGCTCATGTTCCGGAAAAAGAGAAGGATAGCGCCTGGGTGGTCGGAATCAATCATATCAAGACCCAACTGGAAAATATTTTGAAGGACAATGGCATATCAGAGATTGAAACCAAGGCGGGTGATGAATTTGATCCGGAGATCCACGAAGCAGTCTCAAAAGGCGAGGAAGGGAAGGAGAAGAATAAGATAGCGAAGGTCGTGCAGAAAGGATATCGCTCTGGAGGCAGAGTTATCCGGGCCACTAAAGTGACAGTAAATTGATAAATTTACTGTCATCCTCGTCCCGCATGCGGGAGGGATCTATACAAAAGATTATTGACTGGATTCCCGATTAGGTCGGGAATGACAAATAAAAAATTTGAGAAAGGAGGTGAAAATATGACAAGACACCTAATGCATTGGTCTCCGATGCGGGACCTCAATCGGTTTTTTGACGAAGATATGTGGGATGGAGCTGATTTTGCTCCGGCCGTCGATGTCTATCAAGACAAAGACAATGTGATTGTCGAAACTCCGCTTCCGGGAATCGATCCGGAAAAAGTCGACATCACAGTTGAGAATGACGTCCTCACTATCTCGGGAAGGACCGAAGAGAAGAAGGAGGTCAAGCGCGAAGACTATTATAGGAAAGAAGTCCGCGAGGGTTCATTCTCTCGGTCAGTGATTCTGCCGATGGCAGTCAAAGCTGACATGGCGGAAGCTTCGAGCGAAAAGGGGATGCTAAGAATCACGCTTCCCAAAGCCGAAGAGGTGAAACCAAAAAAGATTGCCATAAAAACTAAATAACCCCGAGGCCGAAATGCTTTGCATCGGCAAAGGGGATAAAACCCTCATGGTTTTTTCCTAGACTGCTCGATTTTCGAGCAGTCCCTGGAGAAAGTCAAAATTCTCTAAGTAATAAACTAATTAATCAAGCGGGTTTTGCATCAGGTGATGCAGGATATCGCTTCCAATAAGAATATGCCTAAGATACTCGGCATCGACCTCGGAACCACTAACTCGGCCATGGCAGTCGTGGAAGGCGGATCTCCGAACATAATTGAGAACAAAGAAGGGAATCGGACTACTCCTTCGATCGTTGCTATCTCAAAGAACGGCGAGCGGTTGGTCGGACTTCTGGCTAAGCGTCAAGCGGTTACCAATCCGGGAAACACCATCTTCTCGGCCAAGCGTCTCATCGGTCGGAAATTCAGCGATCCGGAAGTTCAAAAAGCTATTAAAACCTTTCCTTTTGAAGTGAAAGAAGGACCCAATGGCTCAGTCAACATCGTGATGAACGGCAAGGAATATCGGCCGGCCGAAATTTCAGCTATGGTTCTCCAGAAGCTGAAAAGCGACGCGGAAGAAAAGCTGGGCGAAAAGATTGAAGAAGCTGTCATTACGGTTCCAGCCTACTTTGATGATTCTCAGAGAAAAGCTACCAAGGACGCGGGAGAAATTGCCGGACTCAAAGTTCGGCGAATCATCAATGAACCAACCGCGGCCGCTCTGGCTTATGGATTCAACAAAAAGAAAGAAGAAAAAATCGCTGTCTATGACTTGGGAGGCGGAACTTTCGATATCTCAATCCTGGAGGTCGGAGACGACACAGTGGAAGTCAAATCGACCAATGGAGACACGTTCCTGGGAGGAGATGACTTCGATGAGCGGATCATCAATTGGATCTTGGAAGAATTCAAGAAGCAGGAAGGGATTGATCTCTCCAAAGACACCCTGGCCCTTCAAAGAATCAAGGAATCAGCCGAAAAAGCCAAGATTGAACTTTCAACGGCCATGGAGACGGAAATCAACCAACCCTTCATCACTTCCGGATCGGAT
>JBMOKR010000039.1:0-2338 GCA_049324335.1 Patescibacteria group bacterium
GGAAAATAAGATTAAATCTGAATATTTGCATTCCAATGTTGAAACGCTTGACCGGATCAGAATTTTGGAAGATTTGCGACGCGGAAAATTCGATGTATTGGTCGGAGTGAATCTTTTGCGCGAAGGGCTGGATCTTCCAGAAGTGTCGCTGGTTGCGATTCTCGATGCGGACAAGGAAGGATTCCTTCGCAGTGAAACGTCTCTCATCCAGACGATCGGCCGCGCCGCTCGAAATGTTTCCGGTCGCGTCATTCTCTATGCTGACCAAATTACCGGTTCCATGAGACGGGCGATTTCTGAGACTAATCGTCGGCGGAAAATTCAAGAGGAATATAACCGGAAACATAAAATTACTCCGAAAACGATCAAGAAGAATATCGAATCAATCGTCGATCACGAAATCAAGCCACAGGTGACAAGGGATTTTTCGGAGCTTGAAAGCCTCGAAGACATCCAAGGCTATGTGAAACAGCGAGAAAAAGAGATGAAAGACGCAGCGCGGAATCTGGAGTTTGAAAAAGCGGCTCTCATCCGGGACGAAATTTCGGAACTCAGGAAATTGCAGAGAGGGAAATGAGTTTGATTATGTTAAAATAGAGTTGCTTAGGGAACATCATGAAAGTATTTTTTCGAATCTTAAGTTATTTTCTAATCGGCGCTCTGGCCTGGGTAGCTATCTTTATTAAGACTAACGAGGTTAAGGATCAGGCAGATTTCGTTTACAAGGCCAAGTCAAGGATCTTGGGGCCTTGTTCGGTTCCACTCAAATATTCTATCGGGCAAGTGGATTCCCGGTTTGGAATCTCTCCGGAAGAATTCCAGGCGGAGGTGAAAAAAGCGGAAATTGTCTGGGAAAACGCAACCGGAAAAAATCTTTTTGAATATGACGAAAAGGCAGATTTCAAGATTAATTTGATTTTTGACGAGAGACAACTTAGGACTCTTGAGCTTCGGAAATTGGAAGGGAATTTGGAAAACATCCAGAGCGCCCAGGAAGGAATCAAGGATAGCTATAAGAAGCTGGTAGCGGAGTATGATAAGAAAGTGAAGGAGTATGATGCTGAGGTTTCCCAGTACGAGAAGGATGCTAAGGAATATGAAAGAGAGGTCGATTATTGGAACGAAAAGGGAGGCGCTCCGGAAGATGAATTCAGGGAACTAAAAGAAGATTTGAGAAATCTAAAGGATACTGAGCGTGCGCTAGAAGAAGCGAGAAAGGAAATCAATGCTTTAGTCTCCCGGATTAATAAGCTTTCCGGAGAGGAGAAGAAGATAGTGGAGGGCTACAATCAAC
Organism: Patescibacteria group bacterium; assembly: GCA_049324335.1. Lineage (GTDB taxonomy): Bacteria > Patescibacteriota > Minisyncoccia > Moranbacterales > UBA2206 > JBMOKR01. Next base: position 1,295 of record JBMOKR010000039.1, read on the forward strand.
AGATTGAGACTTACAAAAGTCGTTTTGGGGAAGCTCGCGAGTTTGATCAAGGGCTTTTTACTGGCGAATCCATTACTATTTATCAATTTAATGAAAAGTCTGACTTGGAGCTGGTTTTGGCGCATGAGATGGGTCATTATGTCGGAATTGATCATTTAAATGATCCTAAATCAGTCATGTATTATTTGATTGGCGAGCAGGATCTGGAAAATATCGCTCCAACGGCGGATGATCTTCAGGCAGTATCAGACATATGTAAATAAGGGGACTTGACCGCAATTCTAAACAGTGATAGAATATCACTGTTTTATCATCTTTATGCAAGAAGAAATAATCATCAAAGCCCCAGTACCAAAGCAGAGCTTGGTACGGGGTAAAGAGCAAGAATAAAATTGTGAAAGACGAAATAGTTATCAAGGGAGCTAGAGAGCATAATTTGAAAAATATTGATCTCACGCTTCCCAGAAACAAGTTTATAGTTTTCACGGGGATTTCCGGTTCGGGAAAATCTACCCTGGCTTTTGATACTATTTTTGCCGAGGGACAAAGGCGGTATCTGGAAAGTCTTTCGAGTTATGCTCGGCAGTTCCTGGGCCAGATGGGAAAGCCGGACGTTGACTATATCGAAGGCCTGTCTCCGGCCATCTCCATTGATCAGAAAGCCTCGTCTCACAATCCTCGGTCGACCGTCGGTACGGTGACTGAGATCCATGATTATCTTCGTCTTCTCTATTCCAAAATTGGACGGGTCCATTGTCCAGAGTGTGGAAAGGAAATTGTGAAGCTCAGCGTCGATGAGATTGTGGATCAAATTTTGGAAATCGGAAATGGGAAATCAATCAGGATTTTTTCTCCGGTCGTCCGGGGGAGGAAGGGGGAGTATTCTACCTTACTAACGGACATGTTCAAGCTGGGTTTCTCCAAAGCGATCGTTAATGGAAAAGAAGCGATATTGGATCCAAAATTGAAGTTAGATTTGGCGAGATATAAAAAACACGACGTTGATATTTTGGTGGATGAATTGGAAATCAATGACAAAAATAT
>JBMOKR010000040.1:0-2327 GCA_049324335.1 Patescibacteria group bacterium
TCGACTATTTGACTCTTATTTATCAGTTCCAGAAGTTCTTTTTTGGGGTCCATAATTTGAGGCTTAATTTTTAGTCTATTTTAGCACAAAAACGGCCTTTCCCCAAGTTGACGCGAAATCCGTTCTCTGCTAGTCTTATATACTATTCAATCAAATCGCCATGCTTAACCCCCAAGAACAATTTCAAGAATTTATCCATAAATCTCGGGAAATCCTAATCATATTGCCTCCAGATTTTCAGGGAGACCTCTGGGGAGCTGGATTGGGACTCTATGACGTTCTCACCAAATTAGGAAAAAATCCAACCTTGGTTTTTTCTGGAGACATAAGTCCGAAGTTCTCATTTTTGGAAGCTCCTGCTTCTTTTCGAAAGGAAATTTCTGGAGCCAGGGATTTTGTCCTTTCTTTCAATACTTCCCGCAACAAGATTGGCAATGTGCGCTGGGAAAAAGAAGGTGAAACCCTAAACATCTTTGTCACCCCGGAAAGAGGTTCGATTAACCCGCAAGATTTTTCTTTCATCTTGGCCAAGTTTAAATTTGACTTGGTAATTGTTATTGGAAGCCCTGATCTTGAAACTCTGGACGATCTCTATCTTAAAAATACTGACCTTTTTTTCGAAGTTCCGGTAATCAATATCGACAACAAGAGCGAGAATGACAATTTTGGAAAAATAAACCTAGTCGATATAACCGCTTCCACTTGTTCGGAGATGGTCTTCAATCTGCTGATTCCTGAATATCGAGAACAGTTAGATAAGTCCGTCGCTGAAAAATTCCTGACTGGAATCATTGCCGGAACCGACCGTTTCCAAAAGAAAAACACCTCTCCCAAAACCTTTTTTTCTGCTTCCGAGCTCATGAACATGGGCGCAGACCAGCAAGAAATCATCCGCTGGCTCTATAAAACTCAGCCCCTGCCTCTTCTCAAGCTTTGGGGACGCACCATGGCTAAGATAAATTTTGATTCCCAGCTCAGATTGGCCTGGACAGAAATCGAAATCCAAGATTTCGTAGAAAGCCGGTCCAATCCGGATATTTTGCCAGCCATACTGGAAAAACTCCAAGAAAACTTCACCGAAGGAAAGTTATTTATGCTAGTCTGGAATGATACTCCCAGCTCTTCCGTCGCGCTTCTCAAAATTCCACCAGAAATTGAAAAGCTTCTCTCGCAAAATATCGCTTTCTCCAAAAAAGATTCTTGCCTTGAAATCAGATTGGATATTCCCAATCCCCAACAAGCCGGCCAGGCGCTCCAAGAAAAGCTCCGCTCCCTTATTTAGTCTCAAGCCCCTTTCTGGGGCTTTTTTATTTTCCTCTAATAAGGAAAGTATTTGGGATATTAAAAATATGATGATATTATTAGTGGAGATAAGAAAAAAATATGATAAAAGTAGTCGATCCCCAAAAACAAAACTCGTCCCAGGAAAAGGACGAATTGACCCAAGAAATCCTTCATAAGCTCCGCCACCAAGACGAAGAAGGAGAAGTGTCGGCTCAAGCGGAAAAGTTGGGTCTTTCCTATATAGATACCAATCTGTTCCCTATCAGCGAAGATGCTTTGCGTTCAATAGAGAAAGAGGAGGCGGAAAAATTCCAAGTGGCTCCAATCCAGAAGATCGGGAGAAAAACTTCCCTAGTTTCTCCCTCACCAACGGAAGAAGCGACTCGCCAATTCATCCAATCACTTGAGAAGGAGCGTGGCTGGGAAATAAAACTTTTCCTAGTCTCTCACTATAATTTTGGCAAAATACTGGAGAGATATGAAAAACTGGTCATGCCGGACATTGTCGACCAGCTAGAAATAAATCTAGGCAAAGAAGACATTGACAGTTTTGATAAGGAGCTCCAAGACTTAATAAACCTAAAGCAACGCATCAAAGAACTACCCACTACGGAGGTCCTTAATGTTTTAATGTCTGGAGCCTATAAACTCTCGGCTAGCGATATCCATATCGAACCTCAAGAAAAATCCATCCGTTTGCGCTATCGGATAGACGGAGTCCTGCATGATGTGGTTGATTTGCCAATTGGAATTTTTCGCTCAATTGTTTCCCGTATCAAGATGATGGCAGGAATGAAAATCAATCTCCGCGATATAGCCCAGGATGGAACTTTCGAAGTCAATCTTCTCGACAAGAAGATCGACTTGCGGGTCTCAATCATTCCAGGAAATTTCGGGGAAACAATCGTGATGAGGCTTCTTGATCCCGATTCTATCTTGGTCAAACTGGAAGATTTGGGACTCCGCGGTTTGGCCTTTGAGGCTCTGCAAAAAGCCATCGCCTCTCCAGAAGGAATGGTCTTAACTACCGGACCGACTGGAAG
>JBMOKR010000041.1:0-2312 GCA_049324335.1 Patescibacteria group bacterium
GTTGCTTGGGATTTTTGAGAATATCCTGAAGATTTTGAAGCTGAGAAGAAAAATTGACTACCTGTCGGTTAGTCTCATCCAATTTAGTGAGCTTCTCTGTCACGTCTCCAATCAGCTTGGCCGATTCTCCGGTAATGTTTTTGACTGTATCCATAGTCCTCTCAATCTGCCTTTGGGTAGCCTGGTGCGTCTCGGACAGTTTGCTATCAACTGAATGGCGCAGTTCGCTGTTCTGCTCGGAAATTACCTTAAGACGCTCCAGAATAGCAATCACCTTCTCTCCTTCACTACCATTCTCCAGCTTCTTCTTAAGTCCCAAAATAAACCAAAGGATGAAAAAAGCCAGAAGCGCTATGATTCCAAGTAGTATATACAACATTATTTTCGATTAGCGATAAACTGCTTAAGCCCGGGAATCTTATTTATCAACTCTTCATGCGGTCCTTCAAAAAATTCCAAAAGGAACTTGTCCAGCATATTTAAGCGATACTTCATCTCTTCTAAATTCATGACTACAAAACTGATTTCCTTGCCTATCTCCGCTTCTAAATTATTCATAAGACTCTTAAGTTTCCCTCGGCTCATATCATCGCCAACTAGAATTAGATCGGCTTTGCTCTTGGGGTAGTTGATAAAGATTCCCGAAATTCCGGCATACTTTACGTTGCCAATATTTTTTATCTTGCCTAAAGATTTACATTGGGGATAGATGTTGGATTTAGCAATTAGATTCTTAAGCTCCGGGTAATAGCTGAAGTCCTGATTTAAGACATAGACTGACTTGCTCTTCTTGTTTCTCTTTAGGGCAAACTTTATTCTTATCAGATTATCCAATTCTTTCTTGGCTTTCTGTCTCTGTATGAGATTCTTCTGGCAAACTTCAGAAAAGCCAAACTCCTTATCTGGATTTTGAAGAAAGAACCTAAGTATTCTGGCTCTTTCTTTGGAACCGAACAAGTTCTCCAATATTTCCGACATAGTTTTAAGCCTTATTCCTTAAATTCCTGCCCTCCTCCCTAGGGATAGTATAGAAAGAAAAGCTGAATTAAGCAAACCTGAAAGCGCTTGGAAATTTCTTGAATTACTGCTAAAATTTACTCAAAATAACCCTATGCTGGAATTTCAAAATTTGGCGGATTCCCAACTGCCGGAGTATATAAGCGCTATAGGCTATCCGGCCATGCTTTTGGTGATGACAATCGAAGGCCCTATTGCCACAATAGTTTCATCCTTTTTGGCAAGTTTGGGAGTTTTCAATATTTTTGCTGTTTTTGCCTTGAGCGTCCTAGGTGATGTTTTAGGAGATATTGCTTGCTATGGAATCGGATTTTGGGGCGGAAAAGCCATTTTGGAAAAAGCCAGAAAAAAACTCCACGTTAAATCCAAGATTCTTGAGAAAATAGAAGCGCTGTTTCTCCATCATGGATTCAAAACAATTTTTGCTGTCAAATCCACAACTGGACTCTGCTGGATTACTTTCATCGCCGCTGGAGCTTTTCGGATGGATTTCCGGAGATTTTTGACAGCCTCACTGCTAGGCGGACTGGTTTGGAGCAGTTTTCTGGCATTGTCTGGATATTTTTTCGGCTACGCATTTTTAGAAATCAGCCGTTACATCCGTTTTGCAGGTTTTTTCGTAATCGCCCTGGCAGTCTTACTCTATTTTTTAATAAATCTCTACAAAAAACATCAGGCTAAAAAAATAGTTGAATAAACCTTTAAAAAAAATGACTAGGAAAAAGACCGGGTCCAATCTCATTTTCCTCGAGCCTGCCTTCTCTGAAATCACATCTGCAAAGAGCGATGAGATTCGCCCTTTTTTTGAGGTTTTTGTTCATGACCCAGAAAACCTGACTCAGCAGAATCTGGGAGCGCTTTTTGGAGTCCTAGAAATAACCGACCACTCAGAAGACTCTTCTTATATAGTCAACTACATAATCTCCGAAATTAAAAAGGAATTTTATAAAAATCCCAAGCGAGGATGCGTTGAGAGCTTTGAATCGGCCTTACATAAAGCCAATCTCTGTCTTTCTAAATTAGCCCAGCATGAAAATATAGCCTGGATAGGAAAGTTCAACGCTTTTCTGGGAGTCATTGAAAAGAACAACCTTCATTTTTCCCTCACCGGAAATATGCTATCCCTACTTATTAGAAACAAAAATTTGAGCGAGATTGGAGAGGATATGAGCGAAGAAGGGACAGCCAATCCAATCAAGACTTTTACCGACATTGCTAGCGGTAAGCTTGAAGAAGACGATCGGATAGTTATTGCCACTCCGGAAATATCCGAAATTTTTTCTTCTCAAGAAATA